>JAGDXL010000018.1 GCA_023256385.1 Nitrososphaerales archaeon | reverse complement strand
GCGCCGGTGGGATGGAACCCGCCGACCTGGCTGGAGGAATCGGAGTTCGGCAGGGTCCTGGGCTGGATAGTCTCCCTGGGCTAGGAGGTGATGGGGATGCGACCTGAAGTTGACGGAGCCTACCGTGGGCTAGAATACCTCGAACCCGCTGGGTTCCTCTGTAGGACATCCTGTAGGTGGCGCCGCAGATCGCGCAGTGGAAGACCAGCGAACCTCCCCTGAGTCTGACGCTGCGTGATATCCCTACAGGTGAGTATTTCTTGCACTTTCTGCAGTAGATGAGCCTGTACTCGTAAGGCTTCCTCGCGTTGGTCTTCTCGAGGAGCTTCCTCGCGTACTCCGCCAAGAGCCGACCGGCCTCGCCGCCGTATGCGACGGACATGTGGATGGCGCTCAGCGCCAACTCGCTGGCCAGCTCCCTTCGTCCCACGCACGTACATCCTCGCGGGGCGTGTTAAGCTTTATTCTATTCCGACGAGCGAACTGCTACTTGTGGAGAGGCTCTCGCTGGTGATCGTGGAGGCCGCGGTGGAGCTGGTTCCGCGCGGCCTTTCGACACATCCATCGGTGAGAAGATACGCGGAGCGGAGGGGCAGGCGCCCGACCGAGGTCATACTTGACAGGAGCTATCATAACGCCGCCATGAAGGGGCTCGAGGATTCCCATAGAAGGGGAAGGCCTGATATCTCTTATCACGTGCTGCTGGACGCGGTCGATTCCCCGCTCTACGGCGCTGGCCTCCTCTCGCTCTACGTTCAGACGCGCGACGGTATGATAGTGGAGTTAGGTCGTGATGTGCACCTCCCCAGATCCTATCATAGGTTCGTCGGACTACTGGAGGATCTCTACAGGAGAGGTGAGGTTACGGATCTGAACGGTGAGATGTTGGCGCGCATGAGGAGGATGCCCCTCGAGGAGCTGCTCGACACGCTCTCCCCTGATACGACAGTTCTCCTCAGGGAGGCAGGCACTCCGACGTCGATGGAGGAACTGGCCGTACGTTTGGTGGCCGCCCGCAGGCCATTGATAGGCATAGGAGGATTCCCGGCCGGCGACTTCTCCGATCGGGTACTGGAGTTGTTTCCCATACAGGCGTCGCTAGGCCGGGCCTCGTACAGCGCAGGCCTCGTGGCATGCCGTCTAGTCTACGAGGTGGAGAAACGCGCGGCGGCGCGCACGGCGCCTTAGCACACAGACATGTCGGTTACGTGAGGGCAGTCGGTTCAATTTTCATTATAGTTCTATAGTTCTTTGACAAACTAGGTGTGCGTACCACGCGCACATAGATGTGCAGGGCGGCGGCGAGACGACGAGGAACGGCACGAGGCCAGTGCGCATAGTGCGCGGGAGGCGCCGCTCCATTGAGGTGGCTTCACCTGAGGACGGCAAAAATCATGGCATAATCCCAGCTGCAAAGGCTGGGAAGGAGGTTATAACGCTTAAAGGTGGGCAACTTCGTGGGTGATATCGCGGCGGTCGTCTAGCCTGGTCTAGGACGCTGACCCTCCAAGTCAGCGATCGCGGGTTCAAATCCCGCCCGCCGCATCTAATATTATAAATTTAGTTCTATTAGACAACGCCTTATTAAATAAAAATGAAGAGCCCGGATCAGGGGCTGGGCCACGTTGGTTGTGCGGTCGCGTAGGGTGATGGCCATACGACCTGTGTGTAGACGCTCTGAGTGCTCGGGTTGTAGTGAACCTGCATGAACACTATCGTCTGGTTGGTCGAGTGCCAGAAGGCGCCGGAGGAGACCGTGCCGAATATTGTATCGCCGGGCTGGAACGGCGTATACACGTTCGCGAGAGGCCACGGAATCTGTGAGACCTTGAGCGACTCCAGCGCGCTGGTGAGAGCGCTCGAATTCGCGCTCCCGGCGAGCTGGAGACCAGCTGCGGCTATGTATGCGCTGTCTATGCCGAAGGAGCCGACGCCGCTCAACGGCTTCCCCGTGTAGGCGAGGTACGCATTCCTGTAGTACTGCCACTCGTTGTCTATGGACTGAACGGAGACGTTGCTCATGGACGGGAAGTTGGAGAACACGAACATGTTGAGGTAGTTGGCCGAGGGCCCGAGCGTTGCGTACCAGCTGGGGTCGTCCTCGGGCGTCCAGAATATCGTGGTCACGCCCTTGAGCTGCGGAAAGTCCACCGCCTGCTGCGCGAGCGCGGTCGCCGAGGGCGGCGTGAGGCCCGTGATTATGACGTTCACGTTCTCCTGCGCGAACTTTGTCAGCGTTGGCTGTAGGGTGGTGGACGCGGGGGTCGGGACCGACTCCACGTCCACTATCTGGATCTCGTTCTGGGCTCCATAGTACTTTATTGCGGCATCGATGCCACCCATCTCCTCCTGCATGAAGACCGGGTTGTTGGAGTACGTGACTGCTCCCACCTTGAGCGGCCCGCCCGGGCTTATCTGGTCCTTGTAGTTGAGCAGGAACTCAACTGTGAGCCAGCCGAAGTAGTACGCGCTGTCCTCGTCGTGGAAGATCGTCGAGTGGCTGGTCAGCGGGGTGAAGTTCTGTGACACGGTGAGCGTGAGCGTCTGCGCGGCCTGCGAGAAGTAGACTATGTTGTACTGTTGAATTACGGGGAGCTCCGCGTCCACGACCGGGGTCATGATGGCGCCTATGACGGCCGCCGGGTGATAGGTCGTGTACAGTTGAAGCAGGGCCTCGGGCCCCACGCTCGGATTCGTCTCGTCGTCGGTCCACACGACATTTATCGTGTAGTTACCCGGCCCGTTGGGGCCGTCCGCCAAGTAGATCCCGCCGTGTGAATTTATCTGGTTGGCGGCCAGCTCCGCGCCCAGAGTATCTGTTCCCCTAGGGCCCCATATGCCCCGGTGAGATCGGTGGCCACACCGAGGGTGATTTGCCCGACGACTGCGTGGGTTGAGGTGGGAGTTGGCTTCGGCGGAGGCGGCCTGGTGGCGTAGTACGCGGCAACGCCCCCTACGACTATCACTATCACGACGACCGCTATTATGGCCCAAAGAGCTGTCCCAGAAATAGCCCCTCTTCTCATCTTCGCCGTGCCCTGAGCGCAGGGCATGATATAAACGTTATAACCGGAAAGTAAAGTATTTACTTGGTCTGGCGATCCCGACTCGAATTGAGAAGCAGCGTTTCATTGAAGCAATATGTTATACTTATTTTCGATGATATTGAGGCTGTGAACGCTGCCCCCTGGACAGGTGAATTATCACACCCGCGCCGGTAGATCAAAAATCACCGCTAAGTCATTTAGATCTTGGATAAATAGAAGGTATGGATGAAATATTCGCGGATCGCCCGCGGCGTCAAGCTCTCCCCGGTGGTTGATGAGGTTATTCGCGCGCTCGGGTTCAGGGGAGGAGCGCTCCTCAGGTGGCCAGGGCCCTCCTGGCGGCGGCGCTGAGGAGGGAATCGGTGGAGGAGAGCGCGGAGGCGTTCGGGGTCACCGGTCAGACCGTGAGGAACTACGCGAACGCCCAGGGGCCCAGGCTGGTGGAGGGGATGTTGAAGAGGACCAAGGAGGAGGCCAGGAGGGCGCTGAGTGGAATCGGGAGGGGGAGGGCGAGGTTGAACATATCAGTAGACTGGACGGAGGTCGTGTACTACGGTGAGCCCGTCGAGGGGGTGACGGGAGGGAAGGACGGGCACTGCTGGTCCTTCGCGACCGCGGTGACGAGGGCCTACAGGAGGACCTGGATCCTCGCGTTCACGTTCGTGAGGCCCGGGATGAGCAAGGAGGAGACCGTGAGGGATCTGCTGTCCCAGGTCGAGGAGTTCGCCCGCGTGAACGTGGTGACCATGGACGCGGGGTTCTACGGCGTGGGGATCCTGGAGCTCCTCTCCAGGTACAGGTTCATAATGGCCGTGCCCATCCGCAGGATTGGCGTCAATGGAGTGGTGGACACCCAGTACACGACCGACAGCGGCAGGAGGAGCAGGGAGGAGCAGGCCTCCTTCAGGCCGTGGCGATGAAGGTGCGCGTGAGGCACAGGGGACATAGGAAGAAGGACGAGGAGAGGCTCCTGGGCTACGCCACGAACCTGTCCATCCCGCCGATCCAGCTCAGGAGGCTGTACAACAGGTTGAGAAATCCGGTGGAGACATCCTACAGGAGGATCAAGTCGCTCCTTCCCTTCACGTCCTCCACCGGGTTCACCTTCAGGTACCTGGTCATAGCCCTAGCTGTGCTCCTCTACTCGCTCCTCGTGTCCTCAGGGTTCAGGAGGTCGAGGTTCGCGAGGGGGATGCTGAGGGCGCTGTCGCCCGGCCCGGGCTCGACCGGGCCGCCCGACTTCACATCATCCCTCATAGCAGTACTATTATTTTTAGTTTCATCATATTATCTTTATGGAGGTGATTTTTGATCTGCCGGATAAGGGAGGGGAAGCTTCCCTCCTGCACGAGGGTTGCCTCCACCAGCCTGACGGCCTCCTCCAACGATATTCTGTGCCACACGCTCACGTAGATCTTCACATTGCCGCTCCTCAGAATCTTGGCCACCTCCTCCCCGTCCAGCAGGAGGGACGATCCTACCTCATCCCCAACTAGCCTCCTCTTGGCTATCCCTATGTTGCGGAGGCCGAGGACCACGCCCAGGTAGGAGGCCAGGCCGAACCTCCTCGGATGGGCTATCCCGTGCCCGTTGACCATGACCGCGTCGGGGATCCTGTCGAGCCTCTTGAGC
>JAGDXL010000006.1:35999-36658 GCA_023256385.1 Nitrososphaerales archaeon | reverse complement strand
CCGACGTGTACATCGTGGGAAGGGGGGCGCACTACCCGGTGGCGCTCGAGGGGGCGCTCAAGGTCAAGGAGCTGGCGTACGTGCACGCGGAAGGGCTGGCCGCGGGAGAGCTGAAGCATGGGACGCTCGCCATGGTAGAGGAAGGCACTCCGGTGGTCCTCGTGAATCCGGGTGATGGCACCTATGTGGACACGGTATCCAACGGTGAGGAGATGAAGGCCCGCGGTGCATTCGTGATAGGGATCTCCGAGAGGCCGAACGACCTCTACGATCTGTATATACCCATACCGGAGGCGAGGGGACTGGAGCTTCCAATAGTGGAGGTCGTGCCGCTCCAGCTGCTGGCATATTATGTGGCCCTGGCCAGGGGCGCCGAGATAGATCGCCCGAGGAACCTCGCGAAGTCCGTCACCGTCAAGTGATTTGCGCTTCACGCTCGACATACGGACATCAGTCGTGTCCTTGGCTTCGGCTACGACGTGAAGCCCTTCAGTATCTCGGCCGCACTCCTCAGATAGGCGTTGACCCCCCTCTTCCTCATATAGTGCACGGCCTTCATCGAGTCCGTGTAAACGGTCGAGGCGTTCAGCCACTCGTCGGCCGGCGAGAGGGGATAACATGCGCACCTGAGGAGCGTGGCGCCCGACCGACCGATTGCA
>JAGDXL010000006.1:0-35948 GCA_023256385.1 Nitrososphaerales archaeon | reverse complement strand
GGGCCGCCGCGACGGTCGACAGCTCCTCGGCGCCGTAGAACGGACAGCCGAGGATTGCCATCGCACCGGATACCTCTATTGATCCGGAACCCGACATCTCGCGCTTGAGGTTGACCAAGTCGTCGCGGGACAGCGACTCGACCTCCGCATCCCGAGGCGGTGAGTCCGAGAACACGAACATGGAGGAGGGACCAGCCGCGCCGACCGCAGCGGCCATCAACTTCACGACGGAGCGGGTGGGACGTTCGATCCCGACGAGCGCCATCACATCCGCGGACGTCCTGGAGGCCGCGTAGTAGGCGATGAGCTGGTAGTCCAGGTAGCTCGGGCCACCGTCCTTGAGGGCGGCGCCGTCGACCCTGAGCGCGTAGCGGGGCGCCCTGTTCTCCGCCAAGTGCATCCCGCCCTCAGGGGTACGCCCTGCTATCGCGGATGCGAGTGCGCTGATCCCGCTCTCCCTGTTCGTGATGAGTCCGAGCTCGGAGTTTGCGAAGATTGCGGCTGAGCTCTCGGCCCAGCTCACATGGCTTCCGGGGGGCTGCAGGCTCTCGAGTTCGTAGGGCGCGCACGTGAAGGACTCGGCGCACCCCATCCTCAGGTATGCATCCCTTATGGTGAGTTGCTTCTCCAAGAACTCGCGCGGAACATGCCCGGGAGGATCGTAGAGGTCAGCGCCACACGGATTCACGGTCGTGGGGACGGAGACCCTGGCGGACGCGCTGAAGCGCTCCAGGAACTCGAGCCCGGGATCACCTATGTTGGCGTAGTTCACGCCGGACAGATGGGCCGATGATATGCTTATCAGTCTCTTGGCGCCCAGAAGCTCGCCCACGGCCAGCAGGACCCTGTAGGCGGCGGCGAGCGCCTCCCCCATCTCGCCGGATGCCGCCCTCTCCTCCTCGCGCGTTAGATCCACGCGTCGAGCTAAATGAAACGCATGATAAAATGATATCCGTGGACGCGAGCCGGCCGATCAGGGCGGGTTTATCTTTATTGCGCTGACGGGGCAGGAGGTCTCGCACGCCATGCAGAATATGCAGTCGTTCTCCCTTATCGGATCCGCCTTGTCGGTCCTGTACTTGTCGTGCAGATCCTGCGGAAGCGGCCATAGGTCGTTCCCGCTGCCGCTCTTCCCAGGATTGAGGAGCCACTCGAACACGTTGACCGGGCACACGTCGTGACATACGCCATCCGCAACGCAGCAGTCGAAGTCCACAGCGACTATGGTCCCATGTATGCCGAGCTTGGTGGGGTACGGCTTGCCCTCCGCGTCTAACCTCTGCTTGCCCTCCGCGCGCACCTTGTGGCCGTTATGCTCGCCGGTCACGGGATACTCGTCCGGCTTCTTGAGGAAGTCCGGATCGATCGGCTTGGACTTGAAATCAACTTCCCTTACCACAGGTCCTCCACCTCGCAGGCCCTCCTGCCCCGAACATTAATAAATGTTAACAGCGAACATGTGAGCAGCCCGACGAGGAACATGACCTCTTGGCACTTGGCGAGGTTGTGCCTCGGGTCTAGCGGAATCGCCGTCAACAAATCCTGAGGTATGAAGGAGATCTGAAAAGTAGGTTGAAAACGGATTTTTCACATGGATGGCAGCACCACGTGCCGGGGCCTCTCGATGACTCCCTGCGAGAAGAGCTCCCTGACGCGGTCGTACTCGTCAATGCTGCCCACGTCGAACCAGAAGCCGTTGAACCTGAAGCCGTAAACGGGCTCGGCCCTGACCAGCCACGATATGAAGTGGCCAATCGCGTCGCGGGACCCGCCCGATGCCAGGTACTCCTCTATCCTGGAGAGGCTCCTCCACGGCATGGCGTAGATCGCCGTGGATATCAGGGTGGACGGAGGATCATTCGGCTTCTCGATCAGGGAGATCACCCTCGAGTCAGGGCCGAGCTCCACGACGCCGTACCTCCTGGCCAGCTCCATCGATCCAACGTCGTAGAGCGCTATCGTGGGGGCTCCATGGAACCTCATGGCGCCCACCAGCTCGGAGTACTTTATCGAGGTGACGTTGTCGCCAGCCACGATGAGGTAGTCGTCGCGGGGAAGGGACCCGAGCATCATGTGCAGCGCGCCCACTGCACCGGGCTTCTCCGCCTCGCTCCTCGATGGCTCCTCTATCAACTGGATATTCAGGCCGCGCGAGCTCAACCAGCGACGGAAGGCGCCCGAGAACTTGGCGTTGACGCTCAGGATTATCTCCTCAAGGTCTATTTCCAAGAGGCCATCCACGACCAGGTCGAGTATGACGTAGCCTTCAGCGAGCGGAAGCAACTGCTTCGGCGTCGTGGAGGTCAGTGGCCACATCCTGCGCGCGAACCCACCGGCCATTATTATGGCGCGCACGCTCTAGATGGTGGTTCTTGAGATAAAAGTATGACCAAATGGATGTATTGAGGAAGGGGATGCTGTGGACGAACTGGCTCATGATTTCTGCTGCGGTCCGGAGGACGCCGTGCCGGATGCGGCACTTCCTCCCTTCTCCCCCTCGCTGACCTTCTTCAGCTCATCCTCGAGCTCCTTCTCTATCTCAGCTATGGGCTTCGGTGGAGGAGTGGTGGCGAGGGTGTAGCCTATCCATGCAACTATTGCGAGGGCCGCGGCGACCACTATGAAGGCGGTCACCTGCAGAGTCCTGAGGGGATACATCCAGTCGAGCCAGCCGTAGATGATTATCACTAGGATGCCCACGACCAGCATTAGGACGCCTAGATACTGATCCCTGCTCATCCCGAGAGCTTTGGGGACGCCTCTATAAATCGTTTCCATGATGTCCCGATAATGGGAATTTTGACATGAAGGTATTCCACTGAGATTCGGTCGCGATTTAAGGCACCGGGAAGTTTTCATCGACGTGGAGGCGGAGGTCAGGAGATCGCTCCTCCGCAGGTCTAGGGATGTGGATGAGACAGCGGGCGCACTGAGCGCTGCCATATCCACGGCATCCGGCGGCGTGAATCGCCTGAGGCGCCGGGACACACGTGCACTCAAGGGAATCGGAATTCTCATGATAGCACTACCTGATCCGTTCACGGACGTAGCCGGGGCAGGGCTCCTCTTGGCCGCTAGGATGCTCTCCAAGGATGGGATAGAGGATCTCATGGATGAGTCGTCTAGGATCCTGAGGGACCTGCACGATCTGTGACCCCCTCCGATATGCGCGTGTGACGCGGCACGCCGGGGGTGGGATTCGAACCCACGAGGGCTTTCGCCCACAGGCTCTCGGTCCA
Organism: Nitrososphaerales archaeon; assembly: GCA_023256385.1. Classification (GTDB taxonomy): domain Archaea; phylum Thermoproteota; class Nitrososphaeria; order Conexivisphaerales; family Conexivisphaeraceae; genus Conexivisphaera. The sequence goes on along the minus strand of JAGDXL010000006.1, from coordinate 32,709 downwards.
ATCGACTCCAGGCCTGCCCCTTGACCACTCGGGCACCCCGGCTCGCATGCGGCATCGCACCTCCAAATTAAAAGTTTAGGGCTGCTGAGGTGATGTGGCGCTCCCGGAATCCTGCCCGTCCTTGTTTTCCCGTGGTCCGAGTTCCTCCTTGGTCCTCCAGGAGCGGGGATAGACGCCGGAGGGCATCAATACCCTCAACGGCCTGAACGCAACTCCCCTTCCGGACTCCTCGATCTCCTCGTAGCCCATCTCGGCGGACGCGATAGCTACGAGCTCACCCCTGTGCGTGAAGATTGACACGACCTCACCCTTCTTTATACCCGGATGCATCCGAGCGACGCCCGGCACTGCGAGGTACGATCCATGGGCAATGGCGTCCACGGCCGTGTCCTTGGCGATCACAGGCTTCAGGTGCGTCATCCCGGCCTCGATGGGAAGCACCATTCTCCTGAGCTCCGAGTCATCGCCGCCCTCCCTCCAGAGCTTCGCCGCGTACGCCAAGTCGTGCAGCCTGACCATGTGCTCCGACTCCCTCAGGTCGCAGACCCTAGTCCTCCTGAGCTCCACCATTGTTGCCCCCGGTCCCAGGACCTCCCCCATGTCGTAGATCAGCTTCCTGACATAGGTGCCGGACTGCACGAGCGACCGCAGCAGCACCAGGTTGCCCTTCCTCTCGACCACCTCCAGCTCGTACACGTTCCTCACCCTGCGCTCCCTCTTCACGCGGGACCTCACGGGCGGGCGCTGGTATATGGGGCCAGTGAACTCCGAGACCACCGACCTGAGCTGCTCGTCCGGAACTGGATCATGTAATCTCATGACGGAGTAGTATTCCTTGGGCCCCAGGAGGAGCGCCTGGATAACCTTAGTTGCCCGTCCGGTGGCGACCGGGAGCATTCCAGTCGCCAGTGGATCCAGCGTCCCGCTGTGACCTGCCCTCTCGACCCCGAGAACCCTCTTGACCCATGCCGTCACTTGATGGCTGGTCTGGCCGGCGGGTTTGTCCACGGGCACCAGTCCATATTCCAGAAGTTCCTCGGTGGATCTCTCCTCGGGCGGCCGTCCATACTCCCCCTCCGACTCCTCGCTGACCACCACGGTGGACCTGAGAAGCCAGTCTCTTATGCTCGGCCCCTGGGCCATGCCACTCGACGATCGATATGCATCTAAAAGGTTTCCGAGGAGGTCCCCCAGAGGGCCCTTGCATAGAGCGCTATCAGCTCGGCCACGTCGACCGGGGGCACGGACTCTGTGTCTATTATCAGGTGAAAAACGGATGCGTCCGGCGCGAGCTCGTAGCCGTAAAGTGTCCTGTAGAGCTGTGCGTTCTCGCCGTCACGGAACTCTATTATGCGCCGGGCATCCTCCACGGGTATCCCATCCCTCTTGGCCATCCTAGCCGCGCGCGCCGAGGGCGAGGCGTTCAGCCAGACCTTGAGAACCTCCGGCCCCAGGAGCCAGGGCATGGAATAACTGGTCGCGACGTACCCACCAGATAGTATCAGTTCCCTGAGCCGGCGATCCACCTCCTTGTCGAACTCCGGGTTACCCTTCCTCTCCATGAGGAACCTCCTGCCCTCGTCCGAGTCCCACCAGCCGTCGCCCTCGGGCCTGTAGCCCCTATCGCGCGCTATCTCCCTCAGGATGTCGCCGCCCGCCACGTAGTTCAAGTTGAGCCTCGAGGCCACCATGCGCGCCACGGTGGTCTTCCCGGATGCCGGCATCCCCGCTATGACGACGCTTCTCACGTACTTCATATCCTACACCTGGAGTCCGAAGAGCCTAGTCACGATCACGCTGAAGGCCACCGATGTAAATATGTACCAAGTGACCATGTTCATCGCGTAGCCTGGGCCGAGTGGAGTCGTAGCGGACACTATCAATAGGTTGAAATGATATGGGGAGACTGCCACAGGTACCTGTCCCATGAACCAGGCCAGAAGGTAGTAGAGCACTATGAATGGTATCAGGTAGTAGAAGCTTATCTTCATCCTGTCCATCTGAAGCTTGAGCATCTGCTCCTCGACTGGCTTGTACCTCTTCCTGACCTTGTCTGCCTTATCAGGGTCGCCGGTCCTCAGGGCGGCCCTGAGCTGCTTCTGGTACTCGGAGTACTCCTTCTGCACCCTCCTGTACATGTCGATGTCCATGGTGGCCCTAGTTACGGCGTTCGCCACCACGTTGAGCGCCAGCGCCACCGCCGCCACGAAGAGCGTGGAATACGGCATCACGCGAAGCGCGTCAAGCGTGAGTGAGAACCACAAGAACCACAGGGTCACACCCCCATGACTGCGGCGAGTGACTTCGCGGCGCCCTCTGCCTCGCCCTGTCTGTTCATTATCATCGCGAGGGGCGCTCCGCTCTCGTTCGACGCGGCGACCGCGAAGAGGCGCTCCATCTCCAGCTCCTCCCTCACGGACTCGATCGACGACTCCCTCACCCTGGTGGCGTCGGCCGCCCTCCTGGACGATATCTCCTCGGCGGAGGCGAACAACACTATCAGCGCGTCCGGCGCGAGCGCGGAGACGACGTGCGAGGGCATGCCCGGCAGATATCCCTGCGGGGTCTTTATCGAGAAGTGCGTGTCCACGAGGAGGAACTCCACCCTCATCGAGGAGATCTTCCTGGCGGCGGAGGCCTGTATCTCCCTCTGGACCTGCGCGGGCAGCCGCCTCATCTGATCCCTGTCGGCCGCCCCCCTCAGCTTGGCCTCCTCCATCATCACCGTGCCGTAGTTGACGACCTCGAGCCTGGCGCCGAGCTTAGCCCTCAGTATGTCCAGCACGGTGCTCTTTCCCACTCCGGGTATGCCGCCTATGACAGCCCTCATTTTAGCGTCCGAAGATCCCAGCGAGCCTGGGCATTATAAACTCTAGCTCCTCCTGTATTAACGTCTGGTAGTACTGGATGGCTATGTCCACCATCAGCAGCAACCCTATGCCCCCGCCGAAGACCCCGAGGAACTGCGATATGCCGGCTATCAGTCCCACGAGGGCCCCTCCCAGGAGCGTCACCACGGGTATCCACCTGCCGAGCATCATGCCCACGGTGGACCTCGTGGACCTGAAGCCCGGTATCGCCATCTGTGCCTTTATGAGGCCGTCGGCGGCCTTCTCGGCGCTCATGCCGCTCATCTCCACCCAGACCTTCGCGAACGCCGTGCTGAGCACGGTCATTATGGCGACGAAAAGAACCGCCAAGAGTGGATTCGAGATCGCCTGCTGGAGGGTCTGCGGCCCTATCAGGTAGTACAGGAGACCGCCCACTAGTTGGCCCTGCGAGTTGTACTGAGCCAGCATGCTCGCGTACCAGAGCCCTGACGTGCGGGCCCAGCTCGCCCACCATGATGCGATCATCTGTATGTTCGCCAGCAGCGCCGCGACGAGTATCACTGGTACGTTGGAGACGTAGAGCAACTTTATCGGGTAGGTTCCCGCTATTCCCCTGTACTGCGAGGAGGTGACGGGAACCTCTATCCTCACCCCCTCCAGGTACACCAACAGCAGGATGAACGCAACAGTGGCCCCGAGCCCAACTAGCGATGGATAGCCGTTGGGCCTTAGGACGGCCGCGTAGATGTTGCCCGACAGGGCGGCCTGCACGAGGAACGGTATTATGCCGAAGAACTGCCCGGCGACCTTCACGGGGTTGAACAGGTCCACCATGACCAGCAGCGCCACGTTGGCTAGTATGAACAGGCTTATGCCGCTGCCGACTCCCCACCCCTTCTGTATCATCTGGTCCAGCATGTAGACGACGATGCCGGCGAGTATGAGCTGGATCGCGTCGATCGGGAGCGCCGAGAGCGGCACGTGGTAATAGAAGCCGAGCATGCCGACGGTGTATGCGACCGACTCTATGATGATGAACACTATCGTGAAGACCTTGACCATCGCGGTGAACGCGGCCTTGTCCTCCTCCCTCGAGAAGTCCAGGTTTATTATCTCGGATCCGACCAGTATCTCCGCGAGCAGTCCTCCGGTGACTATCGGCCCAATTCCGAGCGACGTGAGCGTACCCTGCTGTGCCGCGAACACTATCTGGTAGAGCGGCAGTACCTGGGCGCTCACCGTGACCTTGTACAGCGAGATGAATCCCATCGTCACGTACAGCACCAGTATCAGGAGTGTCCAGAGAAGCCTCACCTTGAGCGTGGGCTTGCGGAGGGGCCTCGGCACCTCCGGTATGTACTGCGCTATCTTGGAGATTGCGGAGAAGCGCTCGGAGCTCAACTCTCAGCGGCCTTGGACAGGATCTCCACCTGACCCCCCGCCTCTTTAACCTTTTTCACGGCGGAGGCCGTGGCCCGCTGCACGATGACCTTGTAGGCGCCCCTGACCGAACCCCCTCCCAGGAGCTTCTCGACGCCGAGCGCGCTCAGGTCTATCACGGGAAGGCCGCCCTCAGATGGGCTGCCACGCGAACTTTGGCCCTTGTATAGCTCGTCCAGATCGCGCACGTTGATCCATCTGTCCACGACGTCCGGGACGGGATGCCGGTAGAATCCATGGCGACCGAAGTGCTCTGGGTCGTACTTCAGCATCCAGCTCTTCTTATGTCTCTTGAGGCCGGCCAACCCCCTGCCGCCGCTACGTCCACTCTTCCTGTGCTGTCCCACGCGCCCCCATCCGACGACGCGCGTGCCCCTCTTCTCCCTAGTCTTCCTTAGCCTAGTCGGCATGGCTGAACGCTCAGCGGCCGAGCTCCATTATAAATAAGCTTTCCAGAAACGGATCGGATCCTCAGAGCATCCTGGACACGAGGTCCAAGAGCCCCTCGTTGCGCCCGAGGACGCCGCCCTCGCGGGCGTTGCGCTTTATTGGAAGCCTGTAGCCTCCCCTTGGAGGTTGAAGTGCGAAGTAGGGCTTCATCCAGTCCAGGTCCTGCAGCCTGACCCTTCCCCCCACGATCGCGTCGGCGAGCTCCTCGAATCCGGAGTATCCGTGCGCCTTAACAATCTCCTCCGTGAGGGGCCGCCAGCCGGAGGTCCTGGCCCTGTTCCTCAACAGGTCCAGCACGACCTCCTTGGTCGCGGGGCACCAAGCCACGTAGTCCTTCAGGCTCTGGAGCATACCCCTGTACTCGGGCGTGTCCGGTATCAGCGTTGCGTTGTGCCTCCTCCTGAGGTTCATGCGGGTGAGCGCGTCCTCCGCCGCATGCCTGGCGTCGATATCGCCCCTTATCCTGAGGACCAGGAGCACCGATGCGGACGACTTGGACGCTGACATCAGCCCTCGAACCTCCTCAGGTCGGAGTAAGCGTGCATGTCGCGGAAGGCGTTGTAGACCGCCTGCGCCTTCGACAGGAGGGTGGAGGTCATGCCGAACGAGCGCGTCCACGCGTCCTGAAGCCCCGCTAGAGCCAGGAGCTTCTTCACGACGTCGTCCGCCACCAGGCCGAGCCCCCTGGGACCGGGTATTATCTCCACGGTGACGCTCCCGGCCTTCCCCACGAGCTTGTAGGGCACGGAGTGCGGACGACCGCACCTGCACTCCCAGCTGCCGCACCCCAGGTGAACCGGCACTATGTTGAGCATTGCTACGTTCGTGGCCTTGTCTATGGCATCCCTCATCTGGTAAGCCTTTGCGTGGCCCAGCCCCAGCCATCCCGGGGATCCCACCGCCACTATTGCGCTGAACCTCGTCACCTCGCCGGACTCCGTCTGCTTCTGAACTATCCTTATTCCGAGGACCTCCTGCTTGAGGTCCGGGAGCAGCTTCCTTACTATCTCCGCCTCCTTTACCCTGAGGCCCGCCTCGAATATCTCGGAGAGGGAGGTCAGCTTGCCCTCCTCCACGGCGCGCCCGACCTTAGTGCGAGGTATCCACTCCTTCGCCTCACGCCTCTGCCTTCCGCGCGACGCGCTCAACTCGCCATCGCCCCCTTCAACCTGGCTTTAACCTCTTCCACCAGCTTGGGATAGTCCGATGGATCGAAACCTGACTTCACGTATCCTGAGAAGCGCTGCTCGTAGAGCCCGGAGTCCCTGAGGGCCTTGGCGTACTCCGCCACGTGATCTCCCCTGAGCCTCGACTCATCCGGCAACGCGTCCTCCGAGGCCGGCACGTCCAGACCCGCGTCGCGCGCCCCGGCTACTACTGCCGCTATCCTGGATCCGGGGATGAACGCCCTCACCCCAGTGTAGAGTACGGCGCTGCTCACCCCGACCTTCAACGCTCTCAGGCCTAGGAGATATCCCACTAGATACGCGGCCGGCAAAGACTTCCTGCTGGCGCGCCAGCCGTGCTCCACCAGCTCCCTGGAGTGCGCCTGGACCACTACGCGATCCCCGGCCTTCTCCGGCACATGAAGCTGGGCGCTCACGTTCCTGTCCGAGACGAACACCGTTATGAACGGCCGCCTGCTGACGATAAGCGTCAGCCTGCTGTGATAGTTTGTCTTTCCCTCCCTGCGGCGCCTGAAAATCGGCACGTAATCAGCTCCCCGCGGCATGCCTCTCAGCCTCCATTATCTCCATAAGCCGCCGCCTGCTGCGCACGGCACCTCCCTTTACGAGCATGTAGAGCCTCCTGTACAGTTTTGCATCTATCTCACCCCTCTTCCTGAGATCCCTCAGGGTCTTCCTCAGCGCCCTTACCTGGCGCATCCACTTCTCCTTCTCGGACTCCCTGGTGCCCTTCCTGCTCCCGGGGCCGCGCCTTCCGCTGCGCGTCCTCGCCCTGCCGCGCGAGGTCCCCGCCACGGGGATCACATCTATTGCGCCCGCGCGGTGGAGCCGGCGTATGTCCTCCCTGGTTATGGCGTCCTCTATGTCCTCGAGCCTCTCCGGGTTGAACTTTATCCTGCCCTTGCCCACTCCGAGCACCTTCGCGGCGAGTTCCCTCTGGAACGACAAGTTAGTCATACAATTCACCTCATGCGTTGAGTATCCTGAGCCCCAGGGCGCGGGCGCCCCTTATTATCTCCTCCCTCTTCCTAGCGCCCACGGTCGAGGCTATCCTCACGGCCTGCCTGTGGGGATCGATGCCCGCGAGCTCGGCCGGGTTGTGCACAAGCACCTCCTCGTAGCCGGAGGGATGGAGCCCCCTGACCGCGCGCGGTCCCCTGTAGCCGATCTTGACCAGCGGCAGATGTCCCCCGACGCTCTCCCGCATCTTCGAGTGTATTCCGTGGGGACGGCGCCAGCTGGGTTTTATCCTAAGGTACCTCCAGCTCTCCTGCCTCACGAATGTGGGCTTCTTCGCCTTGGCGACCCTCCTGAGCTCCAAGAGCTTTCTGAGTTCCTGTTTCTCCATCACTCCATCAACTCCTTGCCGGTAACTTGCGCTCATAGATGTACACCCCATCCATGAATACCCTGGGATCCTTCTTCTTTATCCTGGTGGACTGCTCTATGTTGGCGGCAGTCTGGCTCACCGACTCCAGACATGGTCCCTTGACCACTACGTCGTCGCCCTCGACGGAGACCTCCGTACCAGCTCCCACTATCTTGGCCCTGCGCGGGGTCTTCTCGCCCAGGAAGTTATCTATCTGAACCTCGTCCCCCTTCACCTTCACGGTCATGGGGAAGTGCGAGTAGACTATCTTGAGACGGTAGGCATACCCCCTGACGACGCCCACGGCCATGTTCCTGACGTGGCTGGACATTGTCCCAAGTATCGCCCTGCCCCTCTTCTTGCGCAGGAGAGGCGTTATCCTCACGCGACCCCCAGATACCTCGACCTTCACCGGTATCTTGGAGACGTCGCGCTCGCAGGAGCCAAGCGGGCCCGATACCCTGAGGATATGTCCGTCCATGGAGGCGGTTACCCCCTTCGGAAGCACCACCTCGGCGTATCCGTCCCCAACTATCAGCTCCGCCTGCTCAGTAGACATATCCCAGCAACCTCCCTCCTAAGCCCTTCTCGCGCGCCTCCACATGCGACATCACGCCCTCATCGGTCGAGACCACCAATATTCCGGTCCCATATGCCGGGAGGAGCCTGCGCTCCCACATGTAGTAAGAATCGCCGTTCACGGAGTGCCTGGGCTTGACAGAGCCGCACCGATGGATTCTTCCCAGCAGCTGAACCCTCAACTTTCCAGCCCTGCCGTCGTCTATGAACTCGAACTCGCCGACGTAGCCGTACTTCTGAAGGGTCCTGAGCACCTCCTGGGCCAGCCTGGACGCGGGCACGATGAGGCACCAGCCCTTGTTCCTCCTCTCATTGCTGTACAGGGATGAGAACAGGTTCGAGATTATCTCCTGGGCGGGCATCACGACATCACCTCACTGATATTTCTCAAACCCCATCTCCTCTGCGACCTCGCGGAAGCACTGCCTGCAGAGCATCAGCCCGTACTTCTGTATAACTGGCCCCGTCTGGCCGCATCTGACGCATATCCTCGAGCCCTTCCCGAAGCGCCTTGGCTTACCGCTCCTCACTTTAGCCAATTTCCTGCGCCACCTCCACGTTCAACTGGGTCCTGAAGAAGTTTATTGCGTCCTCCCTGCTGACCACGTGGTCCTTCCCGACGGACGATCTGGCGCGCCTTCTGCGCGCCACCCTGTAGCCAGGCCTCTCAAGGGATACGCTGACGTCCATTCCGAAGATCCCTATCTCCGGGTCGTACTTCATGCCCGGTATATCTATGTGCTCCTTTATCCCGAATGAGACGTTCCCCCTGTTGTCGAATGACCTCTCGAGGATCCTCCTTCCCCTAGCGTCGAGGAGCCTGTTCAGCAGCTCAAGTGCCTTCCTCCCCCTGAGCGTCACCATGGCCGCTATCGGCTCCCCCCTGTGGATGCCGAATCCCCTTATCGTGCTCTTGGCGTTTCTCACGGAGGGAGTCTGACCAGACATGTTCTCGAGCAGCTTCACGGCCTTCTCCAGCCTCTCACCGGAGGCGCCGACACCTATGTTCAACACGACCTTTGCTATCCTGACGGTCCTCATGGGATTCCCGACGGGCGCCATCGCCGGCCTCTGGGCCTCAATCTCCGCTGGAATCTGCTCGCCGATCTCTGCCTCGCTCATTCGACCCACCTCACGGTTATCGGGGGCTCGGGCATCCCGACGGGCATCGCCAGCTCCTTTGGGACGAGCACCCTCTCCTGACCTATCTCGAGCTCCACGGCCGGCCTCACGCTGAAGGAACCCGGTATCACCCTGACGACCTTGCCAAGGCTCGAGAGCCTCTCACCGCCGATTACGAGCGCCGTCGTCCCCTCCTCCAGCGGTATGCGCGACACGATCTCTTGGCTGGGCACCTTTATCAGCAGACTGTCGCCGACGAAGTACGCATCCGGATCGTCCACGAGGAAGCTCCTGCCATCGTGGGTTCCCAGCTGCACACGACCGCCGGGCACCGTAACCTTCGAACGTATCATCGAAATCTTCAGGCCCTTCTCGGAATCGGGTATGGGGGCCGGGTAAAGAAGCCTGCCGACCGCCGGCACCATCCTGTAGACCTTCCCCTCGCGGGCGACCTCGATGACGTCCATGAGCCCGACCGGGAACGACTTCTCGGTCCTGACGACGCCGTCGACCAGCAGGTAGCGGTTCTTGAGCGCGTAGAGAGCCTCGCGCGCATTGCTGACGGATCTGAGGTAATCCCTCAGGAGCGTCACGAGATCTATGCCGAGCTCCTTGGGATGCGGCCCCGGACCCACTTTGGTCAGGAACCTGCCGTGGCGCGGCTTCCTCGGTACCGCGTACACGCGCGGCGCCGATAGCCTCTTCTGCACGGTGCTGCGCCCCATTCTAGCCATTTACCTCACCCTCCACCTTCTCATCGATCTTTCCAGTTTTCCTGGACTTTATGGCCTCCAATGCCTCCCTTCTAACCTTATCGTCTAAGTTGAGCCTAGTCACCAGGACCTTCGACGCGTGTATCCTCACCGGCGAGTTCTCGCCCCTCGAGTTCTGCCGGGTCAGACCCTCTACCGCAACGCGTCCCTCGTCGAGGTAGACCTTGATCACCTTTCCCTCGACCCCCCTGTAGGAGCCCCGGAGAACCTTCACGACGTCGCCCGTGCGAACGCGCACGGACCGTATGCCGTATTCCTTCACGAGATCCTCCGAGAGGTGTGCGTTCAGGGAGTGCGCCCGCGCCCGTCCGACCTCATCGTCACGATTCAACAATGCCACCTCCTCATATTATACTTGAGGCGATGTTGGCTATCCTGGGCCAGCGCTCGGCCGCCTCCGCCGCAACGGGCCCCCTGATATCGGTCCCCTTCACGTCGCCCTCGGGCGTTATCAGGACCGCCGCATTGTCCTCGAACGATATCCTGAGTCCGGACGGCCTCCGGAACGGATAGCGCTGTCTGACGAGCACCGCGAAGAAGATCTGTTTCTTCATCTCGGGCGGACCGCTGCGCACCACAACCACGAGCTTGTCGCCCACGGTCGCCGTGGGCCTCCTCTTCAGCCTGCCCTTATATCCCATCACCTGCACGACCCTCAGTTCCTTGGCGCCGCTGTTATCCGCGCACGTTATTAGCGAGTTCACGGGCACCCCCTTGGAGGTGCGGGGGGTCCACTCGGCCGCGCCAGCTGTCCCTGCTCCCCTCTTGGGCATCTAGGATCCACCCCCTGATTTTCCGAGCACGACGAAGGCGACGGACTTCGCAAGCTGCCTCGTCTCGCCTATGAAAACTGTGTCACCCTCCCTGACGTCGAGGCAGGACGGCACATATGCGTGAAGGTCGCTTCTCCTCCTCTCATATCTCATGTATTTATGCTGATACTGATAGTACATGCGCTCCACGACCGCCAAATTGCGGGCCCTGAACCTGACGACCTTGGCCTCGAAGACCCTTCCCCTGACGGGGAGGGAGCCGTGCCAGGGACACTTATCATCATCGCATGACCTCGTGGGCGGCTTTATCCACTGGATGCCTATGTTCCTGGCAGTCCTAGTGCTCACTTGGCCCTCACCATCCTATCCACAGGATCCCCGACGAGCGCGGACCCTGGCACTATGCGACCATCGCCGAGCATGAACACAGAACCCATCTTGGGCACTTTAATTATCTTTCCTCCGACGTCGAGCAGCACCGTGTTCCTAGTCTCGACGACGAGCCTGCCAGATCTGCGGATGGGTTCCAGAACCTCCAGGCGCGCACCTGGCTGCAGTGCACGCGCGACGTCCCTTGGGAGATGCGGCCTGGGCCATCTCATGCCCCTGTCCTCCTCTCCCGGAGTATCGTCAGGATACGGGCTATGTCCCTGCGCACTCCCTTGATCACGCCGGACTCCTTGCCCAACGTGCCCCTCTCCGACATAGCGCGAAGGCGCATCAGCTCACTCCTTAGCTCGAGGAGCTTTTCCCTCAACTCCTCGTCGCTCATCTTCCGGAGCTCTGAGGGCTTGAGCGTCAACTGGCACCGCCTCCGATCTGCGACTGAGGCTCCACGGCACCGGTGCTCGGCTGCTCCTTGAATATCACGGGCGGCCTGAGGCGCGTTGAGTCGACTATCCTCACCTTTATCCCGTAGGTGCCGAGCTTCAGGGTCACACTGACCTTTGCCTCCCTCACCGCAGCTTCTGCCGGGTATCCGCTCTTGGGAACGACCCCGGCCCTGAATTTCTCTGTGTGCGACCTCTCGGTCCTCAGCTTGCCGGCGACCGTTATCTCGCAGCCGAGAGCGCCTTTCTCCATTATCGTGTTGAGCGCGTTGTTGGCGGCCCTCCTGAACGGTATGCCCCTCTCGACCATCTGCACGATACGGGAAGCCATTATCCGCGGGTTCAGCTCCGGCATCGTCACTTCGCTCACGCTGAGCGCCAAGTTCTCCAGATGATATTTCTGGGCCAGCTCATCCGTGAGAGCCCTGATCCCGGTTCCGCGATGCCCTATCACGAGCCCTGGCCTGAGGGCGAATATCGTGAGCTTGTAGCTCAGGGGGGTCTTCTCGAGCATCATTCCGCCGTACCCGGCATCCCTGAGCTTGGAGGCGAGGTACTCGTCCAGCTCCACCTCGAGCTCCTTTCTGTCGAGCATGGTCTTGTAGGACATCAGCTCTCAGCCCCCACAACTTCTATGTGGACGAGCTCCTTGTTCTTGGCGGATGCGCGGCCGAACGCCCGGGGGGTGTATCTCCTGAGCCGCCTGCCCGGGTACGCTGCCACGTGGATCAGTTTCAACCGGCTGGTATCCAGCCCCCTGTAATCTGCATTTGCCTCAAGGCTGTCGAGCAGCTTCAGGACTGCCTTGGCGACCTTCACGGGATAGCGGCCGGCGTAGTATCCCTGCAGGCCAGCCTTGTGGCCCACCTTGCCACGATACCTCCTGAAGGGTATAGGCTGCCTGAGCTCCACCACGTCGTTTAGGATAGCCCTGGCCCTGTCGAGCGGCAGCCCCCTGATGGCCGCGCAGACCTCCCTGGCCTCCTTCGGACTCATGTCTGCCTCGCGCAGACTGGCGCGTACGTGGACGACCGGATTATAACCTTGAAAGCTGTAGTCGAACGTCGGCATGTCCGCTCACTCTTTATAGGGGCGCCCCGGCGAGATGCCGTTAAAATACCTTTCCGCCGAGTGCCAGCACGGAACAAGGCAACTCAATTACCATTACCTCCAGCACCGGGCGCTGCAGCGCCGATCTCCCTCAGCACCTGCATGGCGGAGAGGGTCGCGATCATGGCCTCCTCCGTCCTCACGGTCTCTACTCCCTGTCCAGGTATGAAATTTACTATCAACGCGCCCAGGGACTCGTACTCCTCCCTCTCGTGCATCTCCAGGAGCCCCCGACGGGATCCGAATGCCATCAGAACGGATTCCTCAGACGATGCAATCCCGGAGAGGCGCCGCCAGGCGTCCACGAGAGGGGCGCCGTGCCGGGAAGTGACCACGAAGTGTGAGGGGCGGGCTGATCTGACGAGCTTTGGCAGCGTGTCCACCGCGCTCACGCTGTATCCCCAGTATTCGGTGGGACTTGCCTCCTCACAGAAGTAATCACCGTTCCTAGTCTTGACGATGACCGTCACGCGACGGCCAGCCTGGCCGTGACCCGAGTATTCCAGGAGCCTGCCGACGCCGACGTCCGCGTATAGCCTGCCGCCCACGAGCTCCAGGATGGCCTCCCTCACCTCCCCCGGCTTCAGCTCCTTAGAGCGCCTATGAGGCGGTATCCCCAGCGGGTGCAGCAGCCCGACCTTCTCGAGGTCGTCCGCTATGGGGAAAAGCTTCCTTCGCAGGTAGGGCGGGGTTGCGGCATACTCCAGGACGCGTGCTATGAACTCTGCGTCACGGGGCCGCTCGCCGAGGGGATCCCTGAATATGAATATCTTCTCGGCGCGGTAAATGGCCGCGGCCCTGGCTATCATTCCTATTTTCCTAGTCCTCTCATCCTTCGAGTTGACGTCCTCTATTAGGGATGACGGTACCGCTATCCATAACCTCATGGTGCACCTGGTGTATAGGCGTCAAATAATTGTTCCGGAGGATCACGCCGCTTACCTGCAGCTACAGCGTAGTGCCGTCGCCAGCAGTAAACGAAACGGCGAGCTGCTCCTCAGCTGAAGCCTCGGAGCTTCCCGGCTCATAGCCCCGCCTTGCCACTCCGTTGGGAATGGTAGAGGGCGAAGCTCCACGGGCACTGCGGGCGGCTCCCGCCCTGTGCGCCGACCGCAGGACGTTGTAGTCACGATTCACAGTCCAGCAGGGCCCTGAGCGCCCCTCAGTCGCGCCATCTGCGTACGCGCGGAACTTCAGTCCCACGGTGGGTATAGACGTCACATACTCACATCCATTTATAAAGCCCTAGAGGGAGTCCGTGCATCTCCTCCTGAAGGTTCGAAGTTTTACTGCTACTGCTTTTCCCAAAATCCACTATTCTTCATAAAATCGCTGCTAATTCGTCCCATGAGGATGCGGCTACTCGGTGTGATCTGGTATTCCATGAAGTTTATGAGGAAGGTATGCGGCGATCGATGCCATGAGCGACGACCCAGAGCTCGACATGATACTGGCCAGGAAGAGGCGCGAGCTCCTGGCCATGGCAGCGCGCCAAGGTGCTGGCAAGGCCGTGGAGCAGCCCTCCGCCAAGAAGGATCCAGTCGAGGTACTCCGCGCCGTGCTGATCGACAGAGGTGACGAAGTTCTCGAAGCCGCCCTGTCTCAGTACCCAGAGGAGACCCGCAGGATAGCCGAGAGGCTGGCTGAGCTAGTCGAGCGGGGCGCCATTGCGGGAAAGATAACGGGCAGACAGCTCCTATGGCTCTTCAGGCAGCTTGGGCTGGACGTCAGGCTGGAGACCAAGATCTATGTGGAACAGGATGGCAGATTCGTGCCGCTCATGGACGCCATGAAACGGAAGGACTGAACGGTTACCACCGTAGCTGCACCGAAGAATCCTATATTATAGAGCCAATCGTGCTCGAACGATCACTTCAGCGGCACGTATAGCGAGCTCCTGGTAGCTCCGACGCCCGGCTCGCCGTGCATGACGCGCTTGCAGGTCTGCACGTACTCCCCCAGGAAGTGCCCTATCATCTCCGGCTTTATCTCAACAGCGACGAATTCCTTACCGCTGTACACGTTTATCGTTCTCCCCACCATGAACGGCAGTATCACGAGATCCCTCAGGTGCGTCTTCGGAGTCTTGCCGTCGCCCGCGGACCTCAGTTCCTCCAGGAGTTTCCTCTTTGATGGATTCAGACCCCTGTTGAGGCTCCTCCGGGCCCTCGAGGGAAGTAACTGTATCACCTGGTCCAGCGACATGTTCATCAGCTGGTCCAGCGTGTATCCCCTGTACCTGAATTCCTTCGGCATGCTACGCTGCTTATCTCAAGCCATAGGGTATTAAAATTTAACGGAAATCCGTGCCTAAATGGACCGGACAGATGATCACTTGCCCCTGACTCCGCCCCTTCCCGTCTTCCTGGATGCGATGTTGCCGACTTTGGCTCCCGGTGGGGCGTTCCTGGAGACTGTGGTCGGATGACCTGGGTGCTGATGTCTGCCACCGCCGAATGGATGGTAGACTGTGGTCATTGCCACACCCCTCACGAGTGGGTATTTCCTGCCCCTGGCGCGCAGCAGATGCCATCTGTTCCCG
Organism: Nitrososphaerales archaeon; assembly: GCA_023256385.1. Taxonomy (GTDB): domain Archaea; phylum Thermoproteota; class Nitrososphaeria; order Conexivisphaerales; family Conexivisphaeraceae; genus Conexivisphaera. The sequence continues at coordinate 17,703 of JAGDXL010000006.1, read as the reverse complement.
GCCTTGAGGAAGGGTTTCTCCTCCTTTCCTCCGCCGGCTATTATTCCAACAGTGGCCCTGGAGCGCCTGTCGAGCTCAAGCGTCCTTCCTGATGGCAGTTTGACTATCACGGAGTTCTGCGCCTGCGTGAGCACGATCGCGGATCCGCCCGGCGTGCGGACCAGCTCGCCGCCATCTGCGATGGACCTTTCTATGTTCGAGATGAACGTCCCCTCCGGTATCCTCCAGAGCGGAAGCACGTTGCCGTTCGCCAGTGGTGCGTCAGGACCCATGTGCACGATGGCGCCCCTCTCGAGGCCCACCACCGCCGGCAGATATGCGACGGTGCCGTCATCAAACCTCAGGCGGGCGAGTGGAGCCTGGCGGCCCCTCTCGTGCACGATATCCTCGACGATTGCCTGATGGGTCTCATCAAGCGGAAACAGTGGATATGACGCGGGTGCTATCTTGCCGACCTTGCGGGCTCTGAACTGAGAGCCTCCGCGACCGCGCCTCTGCACGAGTATTCTCTTTCCCATCGCACACCACCTACAAGAGGCCCAATTTAGACACCACGTCGACCGCCCTATACTCGGGCGACAGTTTGACGTATGCCTTTCTGCCCACCGGTGTGTTCAGAACGTTGACCCTCTCCACCTTCACGTCGAACAGCACTTCCACAGCGCTCTTTATGTCGCCCTTGGAAGCGCCGCGATCAACGATGAAGGCCAGCTTATTCTCCTTCTCTATCATAAGGTAGGTCTTCTCGGTCACGAGCGGCGTCCTTATTATCCTGAATGCCCTCTCACGGTCCATTCACATACACCTCCTCAAGCGTGTGCGGCAGAGATCTGAGCGCGGCGGTGCTCCACACGGTCAACCTGCCGGGCCTGCCGCCAGGCGCTAGGTCAAGCACCGACACATCCTTCGCAAGGACTACGTCCACTCCGGGCAGGTTCCCCGCGGCCCGCGATATCCCTCTATCGGAGGACACGACCAGAAGTATGCTCTTTCCACCCCTTTGAGCTCTTCCCCTCCAGCTGGCCTTACCTCCCCGATCGCTGCGATTCGCGATCCTCTCGACGTCTGCCCACAGCCCGAGCTTCTCCAGGAGTGCCCTGAGGTCCTTGAGCCTCGACAGTGACTCCAGCTCGTCCGACACGACCACCGGTACCTCGATGGAATCCGGGATCGCATGTCCCCTCGCCCTGACAAGGTCCAAGACGGACGTGGCAGCTATAGCGGAGGCGGTAGCCAAGCGACGTTCCTTGACGTTCAGCCTCTTGTAGATCACCTTGTCGACCCTTGGGGGATGAGGCTTTCTCCCCTTGAGGACGCCGGCGACACCGGCCGCCTGACCGGCCCTCGAGTACCCCCTACCCTTCACACGCGCCAGCCTGGCTATGCCCATGCCGACCCCGAAGGACTCAGCGGAGGTGCGCATGCCGGCCATTGGGTCGGTGCCCTTGGGCTGCAGCGCGTGCGTGAACTCGGCCCAGAACGATCTCTCTATGAGGTCGCGTCTCACGGGCACCTCAAACACGGGCGGCAGATCTACCTCGCCGGATTTATCACCTGTAACTGAGTATACTGGAACGCGGCGACTCATTGCTTGACACCTCCCTGGACGCTGTCGACGTACGTTATCGTGGGCACGCCAAGACGTATGGACGGCTGCCTGAGCGGATACCTCAGTATCACGGGCCGCTTGGCTGGTCCCGGCACGGATCCGGCGAGCATGACGTACTTACCGCGTATGACCCCGAAGTGAAGGAAGCCGCCAGGAGGTGTCACGGGCCGCTCGGACTCATCTGCGAGCGCAATGACCCTCTTATTGTACTCGATCCTCTGATGGAACCCCATTTGCCCGGCCATTGGGACCGTGCGCATGACCGCGGCGGGATGCCAGGGACCAAGGGTTCCGGGCTCCCTGACGCTCTTCCTGGATTTGTGCTGCTTGCGCTTTATGCCGAACCTCTTGACCGGGCCCTGGAATCCCTTGCCCTTGCTCACGGATATGACGTCCATATACGTTCCCGGCTTCACGACGTCCTCCGCGGAGACACTCGCACCTATGAGCGCTGAGAGATAATCGAAACGCTGCTTCATGTTCCCCCCGCTGACGGCGACCTCCATCATGAATGGCCGTCTCTGCGTGAGGCCGACGTCCTTCGGTATGCTGTAAACTATAGCGGACATCCTGACGGCGTCGCCCAGGACGGATTCCAGGTCCTTCAGTGACTGCTCCAAGGAGCTGTATTTCTTCGGCTTGCCGCCGAACACGCGACCATCGGAGTAGTTCAGAGCATCGCCCAAGACGTATTGATAGCCATCCCTATATCCATACAACCTCATGCCGAGCACGTAGAGAGGAGGGATGGCCAGGACCGTGACGGCCTTGAACAGCGGTTTCCCAGCGTTCGGTACCGTCTGACGATCATCTATCATTATCACATGTGTCATGCCGGCCTTGTAGGCGATCGTGCCGAGGAGCCTCGGCTTCTCGCCCTCGGGCAGCTCGGGCCATGTACGAATCCTCGGCAGCAGACCTGCCGCCCTAGACCTTGGCATGAACGCTAGCGAACCTCTCCTTGGCGTATGCTGCTTCCTGTGCCCTATAGACCCTCCCCCCTTCCGACAAGGGGCTCCCCGATGCCCTATGGTTATAAGATTTGCGTGGGCCCGGTGGGATTCGAACCCACGGCCTTTCGGTTATCAGCCTCGTCGCGGACGTCTGGCGGCGCCCGCTCGAACGCTCTGCCAAGCTGAGCTACGGGCCCGCGAACCCCACTCAATTCGCGCGATATTAGGTTATCCGCACCGACAATGTTACCAGCTGGCCCGATTGTACGGATGGAGACCATGTCATACATTGTTACTGGAGTTATGCTAAACAGATATCGACCGACGCGCCCACGAACCGAGTAGATTGATTGAAGGTGCGAGTGAAACTTTTAAGGAGGAACCCTCTGGCGATGAAGGTTGAGCAACCTGGGGGCGTACCTCAGGAGATATATCAGGGACATACCGGACTATCCCACGAAGGGCGTCGTGTTTCGCGACCTGACGCCGCTCTTCAAGGACGCAGCGGCCTTCAGGTCTGCGATAGACGGTCTGAGCGAACGTTTCCATGACCTGAAGGTCGACGCGGTCGTGGGTGTGGAGGCCAGGGGGTTCATCGTAGGCGCGCCGGTTGCACTTGCACTGGGCACGGGATTCGTGCCCATAAGGAAACCGGGGAAACTTCCATGGCGCAAGAGGTCCACATCGTACAAGCTGGAATATGGGGTGGAGTCCATGGAGATACACGAGGACGCGATATCAAGCGGCCAGAAGGTGCTCCTGGTGGACGATCTGCTGGCGACCGGAGGCACTGCGCGCGCAGCGGCCAAGTTGATAGAGGAGATGGGTGGCACCGTGCTCGGAATGGGATTCATAGTGGAGTTGGTGTACCTGAAGGGCAGGGATATGCTTAGGGATTATCGCGTGGAATCGCTTGTCAGGATAGAGTGATCAGCCGCCGTCACGACTTCGCGCTGCTTCAGGGGTTCGACCAGGAGTACTCGCGCCACTTCGGATCAGGATATCCGCAATATGAGCAGCGCTTCTTCTTTATATTATATGATTTATGACCGCATCTTCTGCAGATTATATGGACTACGTGCCTGCTATGTCTCCCACGCGACGGCGTTCCCTTCATGTGCGATCACTGCGTAACCCGCTGCCCCAGTGCCGGAGGGTGAATTTAAACGTGAGGACGATGGAGACGCACGATATCAGGAGGTGTCCGATGCTGTCAGTCGGCGGGCGGCGAGATCAGGACCACGTTGTCGCCGCGTATCACTATTACGCCGAGCTTGTTGGATGCGCCGTCTTCCCTGAGCTCCTCGGATCCCTCCAGCAGCAGGTTCATGTGATGATCGTATCCCTTTAAGGTGCCACGTATCGTGCGTCCACCCTTCAGTTTTATGAGCACGGTTCTGCCTATGCTGCCCTGAAGTATATTTAGCGTCATATCGGCATCGGACATGCCGACGAACCGCGAGAGTGGCTCCATATTTAGGTTTTGCCGGCGACATATCTCGGCCGTCGGGCCGTCGTCACGACCCCCTACCGGCTCGATGAAGGACGCGCTCCACAAATCCTTAAAAAGAATAAAGATGACGCGAATATACAGGTCTGGCGTGCCCGAGTTCAAACTCAGGTATTTCTCTAAGCGCGAGGCGCGCGAAGTATCTGATGCCGCGTCGAGAATGCTGGGCCGTGAGTTGACGCCACTGGCGGAACTCGACTCGGAGGGGTTCGCGTTGATAGTGACGCGCGAGGGATTGGTGCTGGTGGGCATTCCGGAGGAGAATATCTACGTGCCAACGCTCACCGATGCAGATTCCGTAGCGGGCATCAAGGGGCACGTGGTCGTGGATGAGGGGGCCGTGAGGCACGTGGTAAACGGCGCGAATGTGATGAGGCCCGGGATAAAGGAGTACACGGATTTCGAGGCCGGAGATATCGTTGTGGTGAAGGAGGGAGTTTATGGAAAGCCGATAGCCGTTGGCGTGGCGCTAGTGCCTTCGCGGGAACTGGCATCCATGTCGAAGGGAGCCGTTGTGAGGAACGTGCACCATCTGAGGGATGGCGCCTGGGAGTTGCTGCACGACGAGGACGCCAAGAGGTTGATAAATAAATTGGTTAAATGACGTCCATCAGATGAACAGCGAAGTCGCGCCCTTTTGCCTCAGGGCATCGAGCGCCATAGTGCCTCGATGACCACCTGCGCGCCACTCAGAATGGTGAATATCAATGAAAAATTTGCTTATGTAAAATTACTTTGATAAGGAGGCTCTCCAATTTTAGATTAATAAATAAACATAAGATAGCAAATAGTTGGACCCCCATGCTTATAACGAACCACGTGGTATGCTGCCCATAGCATGAGTGGAACCGGGGATGTGCGCAGCGAGAGCCAGAAGGCGCTCTACTACGTCACAAGCTATTCCATAAAGACAGAGGAGGACGTGAGAAAGGTCAAGGAGGACGTGAGAAATAATTTCATAGTGATACTAAGGATAACGCCACTCCTGGAGAGAGGACGTGAGATTACTATAAAAGTAATAAATCAGATCTATGAGTATGTAGTATCTATGGGCGGTGACATGGCGAGGCTTGGTGAGGACCGCATAGTGCTGACGCCACCCGGCGTCAGGATCTGGAGGGATATGGGCACCTAGTATCTACGATTAATGTAGTGAAGCTATTGAATTAGTAGATCAATACAGTCTTATGGAGTCGAGTAACTGAGGAGCGTAAGAGTTGACCTTCATGTGCTGCTGCAGGTGGAAGGCGAATTCCTCTGCCTTCTTGCGCTCGCCGTGGATCACCAGGACCCTGCGGACCTTCCTCTGGAGCCTGGAGACGTACCTGGTCAGTTGATTGAAGTCGCTGTGCCCGCTGAATCCCTCTATGCGCTCGACGGCAGCGTTGACCCTGAGCACGCGCATCCTGCCGGTGCTCGGATCGAACAGGTTGACCTCCTTCGAGGGGCTATCCAGCACGTGGCGACCAGTGGTGCCGGGCACCTGGTAGGATACGAACAGTACCTTGTTGGCGGGATTCTCGGCGAGCTCGGAGAAGTAGTATATGGAGGGACCGCCCTCGAGCATGCCGGAGGTAGCCATTATTATTGATGGCCCCCTCTCCTGCACGATCTCCGCCCTCCGCCGCGGACTATCAACTACCGTGTACCAGTCCGCTAGGAATGGGTCGAACCCGGTCTCCTTCACCTCGGACCGCAGGAATGGGGACAGATAGTCTGAGTATAGGAGATGTATGCCCGTAGCCTCCTTGAGCATGCCCTCGAGGTAAACTGGTACCTCGGGTATTGCCCCTGACTTTACCAGCTCATTTATCACGAGCATTATCTCCTGCGCCCTTCCCACCGCCGGAACCGGCACGAGCACCTTGCCGCCGTTCTCCAGGGTCTGCCTGAGAGATGCCGCGAAGACCTGCTCGGTCTCCACGCGCGGCGGCATGACGTCGGAGCGCGAACCGTACGTGCTCTCCATCACGAGGGTCTCGGCCCTGACGAAGTTGAAGTATGCCGCCTGGAACAGCCGGGTGTTGTCAAACTTGAAGTCGCCTGTGTAGACCACGTTATGTGCCCCATCGCCCACATGGAGATGTACTATGGAGGAACCCAGTATGTGACCCGCGTTGTAGAGCGTCAGCTTGACGTCCGGCGTTATGTCGGTCACCAGGTTGTACGGCAGAGTCACGGTGTGCGCTATCATCATCCTCAGATCGTCGCCGCTGTAGGGGGCGGATTTCCCCTCCGACTGAGATACCTTGAGGGCGTCCATTAGAAGCAACGTGGAGAGCGCCAGCGTCGGCTCGGTCATGTAGACCGGTCCCTTGTACCCGTGCTTGAAGAGTACCGGGAGGAATCCCACGTGATCTAGATGTGCGTGCGAAATCACCACCGCGTCCACGTCGTCCAGCGACATGTCTAGCCAATCCAGCCTGGGATAGGAGTTCAGTGGGCCCTTGGCGCCAGGATGTATGCCGCAGTCCAGCAATATCCTGCTCTCGGGCGTGGAGACGAGCAGGCAGGATCTACCAACCTCGCGCGCCGCGCCGAGGACCGTGAGGACCACCTCGGATTTCGGATACACACGATCCCTGAAGATGCGCTCGCCCGCGCTGCGCAGGAACGACATGCGCTCCTCCACGTCCGTCATTGCGTAGTACATCTGCTCGACCGCCGGTGATGGTATGGGGGAAGACTGCCTTATCCGAGGCCTCCATCCAGTCCGCGCGAAGAACTCCTGCTCCGACAGCTCCGGTATCTGCAGGAGCCTCGCGTTCGCGGCCTCTATCAGCACCTCCCCCAGCACTGTGTCGAAGAATATCCTGTTTATCCCGGCGTCCCTTGGGACGACCGACATTATGTAGTCCCTGACCTCCTCCGGAGGCTTTCTAGCGGACTCCGAGGCCTTGACTATTATGCGCTTCCTGAGCTCCACCACGAGCTGGCCTATCACGTTGCCGTTATCGACGAAATATCTCGGATTGTCCGTGTAGATGGCTATCCTAGGTCCCTCGTATTCTATTCTAGAGACCTTGGCCTCCGGCTTGAGCTCGCTGAGTATCCTTGCGACGAGCGTTTGATTCTCCTTGGAGACCTGGTTCATGACCTAGATCCCGATGCCCTAACCCAAGGCAGATACTATCCGCCGCTTGGTTTCCTGGTCAACTTCCCTGTAGCCGCGAGCGTCGAGGATCACAGCGTCTATGCCATCGCCGGATGCGGAGTCCCTCTTCATAGCGTAGTGCACCGCCTTAACCGCGAGCGACACCGCGTCGTCCTCCGAAAGCCCCTCGCGGTAACCGGACTCCAATACTCCGTATGCGACCGGTGAACCGCTGCCCGTCGATACGTACTTCTCGCTGCTCATAGCGCCGAAGAAATCTATGTTGTAGAGCCCAGGTGATCCATCGAAGCCCCCTATGAGGACGTCAGCTATCAGGGGGAAAAGCCTGTACGAGAAGAAAAGATTGGCCGCCATCGATGCAGCTGATCTAACCGGCATGGGACGACCTTGCTCCACCCTGTACTGCTTGGCGCCGTACCTGAGCACATCTATTACCGCCTGCGCATCGGCGACGACCCCGGAGATAGTTATCCCCAGATGATCATCTATCTGGTATATCTTCCTACCCTGGCGATGAGCTATGAAGTAACCCATGGTGACCCTCTTATCGGTGGCCAGCACTACTCCACCATTGAATATGAGGCCGACCGTAGTGGTGCCGGTGGTCTTGGTGACCATACCTCCCGCGCCGTTGACGCTATTCCCGGTGTTGTATAACAAAGCTATTGCCCTCCCAGAAAGCATGTCGTGTGTAGGACAGGCGCTAATAAAGTTTATTACGACATCAACACTTTAGAAAATAAATTATATCTAATTAGATATAAGATGACTACGTTGAAGGCGCCGCATGTCTCGCGACGTACGGTGTAATGCTCGACAAATGCCCTGCTCGCCGACATGTACGCAACGACGCGTCTGCGAATAGCTTATTTGTGCTCACATGCCATCCGTGTCAGTTGGATGCGGACACTGCGAGGAAGCGGCATCTCATGAGGCTTCCTGAGCGCGTCGTGGTCGGGGACGACCTCCTGGGCACCGTGGGGGATGAGATAAGAGAGGTGCGCGAAGCCAAGAGGGCGCTCGTCATCACGGGGCCGAACGTCGGGCGCATGTTCGGCGAAGTCGTGGGAAGGAGCTTGAGGGATGCTGGACTTGATCATGGAATATTAATCGTAGATTCGCCGACAAAGGACGAAGCAAGAAGGGCGGCGGAAAGGGCCAGGGGATTCGATGTTATAATAGGTCTGGGCGGCGGAAAACCGATAGATGTGGCGAAGTACGCCGCGCACCTGGCAGGCATATGGTTCGCGAGCGTGCCTACAAGCGCCGCGCACGACGGCATAGCAAGTCCAATGGCGTCCCTCAAGGACTCGGATGCGCCCTACAGTGAGATGATGTCGCCGCCCAGGATAGTGATCGCAGATATACGTGCCATCTCGTCATCCCCGCCGAATCTCTCAAGGAGCGGATTCGGGGACCTGTTGGCGAAGGTCACCGCGACCAAGGATTGGAGGCTGGCAAAGGTCGAGGTGGGCGAGTACTACGGCGAGTATGCGGCGCACTTGGCGCTCTTGAGCGCGCAGGTCGTCATTTCCAACAGGAAATTGATAGGGAGGATGGAGGAGGATGGCATCAGGGTGCTCGTGGAGGCGCTCATAAGCGCCGGGGTCGCCGCTGGAATCGCCGGCAGCAGTAGGCCGTGCAGTGGGTCCGAGCACCTGATAAGCCACGCCTTGGACATCATCTCCCAGGGCAAGGGGCTTCACGGCGAGAAGGTGGGAATATCGACGGCAATAGCGGCCAGGCTCCACGGCATGAACTGGAGACGGATCCTCAGGGCTCTGGATGACGTCGGAGCTCCGACGTCGTTCGGCCAGCTGGGAATAGCCAGGGAAGAGGTCTGTCGGGCTATAGTAATGGCACCCCTGATAAGGCCCAATAGATACACGATACTTCACAAGGTGAGGCCGGATCACGATCAGGCCTGCTCGCTCGTAGATGAGTTGGGAGTGGCCTGAGAGCTGGACCTGGACCTCTTACGGGTCCTGTTACCCTTCGGCGCACTGGCCGGTTCCTCCGCGGGCGTCTGATCGGCGGATTCCTTATCTTTTGATCCGCCCTCGGCGGACGACTTCTGCTCCTGCGCCTCCTCCTTCTGAGCAGGGGCTTCCTCGACCTGTGCTGCGCCCTCCGTCGGCTTCTCCTCTGTCCGCTCGTACACTTCCTGGAACACGAGCTTCCTTATCGTGGGCACGTACTTGAAGACGTAGCTGGCGGCTATGCGCCTCATGTAGTATGCACCTTCCTCGTATTTGTCGGTAGGGAGCGTGACGGTTGCGGAATCTCCATCAACCGATGTTTTTATCTCATTCTCTTGCATCCTGAGGGCATATGACACGAGAGCCCTGACCTTCTCCTCGATCTCCTTGAGCACCTTCACTACCTCGACGTCGTAGACGAGCGTCCTTCCTGCCAACCTGTGGTTGAAGTCTACGGCGACCCTGCCGGATCCTATGTAGCTCACGACGCCTATCTGCCCATCGACGTCTATCTGATCCCCGACGTGTATCCTGGAGGCATTCTCGCCGAACTTCCTGAGGGGGATCAGTTTTATCTTGGAGGGATCCCTTTGGCCGTATCCCTTCTCGGGCGGGACCTCTAGCGTGAGCTTCTCGCCCTCGGACATCTGCAGCAGGGCGTCATCGAGCCCGGGCACCACCCACCGGTCGCCGACTGCGACCAGCATCGGCTCGTACTTTATCTCGGGGTTGTGTACGCCGGACTGCTTAGCGACCTCCTCGCTGGTGGTCTCCACCGGCTTCTCCTCGCCCTTCACCCTGAGCGTGTAGTTGATGTAGACCAGTGTGCCCTTATCCAAGGCGATCGGCCGTGAATGATCTGGTGATTTTATAAAGATTGTCCAGAGAGGAGCGATTTGAGCTCATCATGGGCAGCGGCCAGCATTGCCGATGCGTCGACCTTCACGCCTAGCTCCGAGAACGCGCCGGCTATTCCCATCAGGGTCTGCGTGACGTTTATCGGACTTATGTCGCCCATGTTGCCGATCCGGAATATCTTGCCCTTCAGACTTCCGAAGCCACCTGCCACTACCACGCCGAATTCCTTGTCCAGCAGGTCCCTGAATGCCGCGTCCTGCACACCGGGCGGATACTCCACGGTTATTACTACGTTCGACCTGACGCGCGGCTCGACGAACGGCTTCAGCCCGGCCGCCTCCAGCGCTTTGTAGTAGGCCATGGCAGCCACGCGATGCCGCTCTATTCTCCTGTCGAGCCCGTCCTCGAGCACCATGTTGAGTGATTCGTCCAGCGCGTAGAATATCGGTATGGCTGGGGTGAATGGTATCTCCAGTTTCTTGTTGAACTCGAAGTACTTGCTGAGGTCGAAGTACACAGTCGATGACGGGGGATTGCGCGATATGTAGTCCTTGAGCTCCTTGCTCACGGAGAGAAGCGTTATGCCCGGAGGGAGGCTCAGGCACTTCTGGGCACCGGCTATCACCAGGTCGAGCTTCCAGTCATCCTGTGGCAGCTCGTCGCCGCCGAACACCGATATGGCGTCCACTACCACGAACGCCCCGGCGTCCTTGGCGATCCTCGACACGTCCTTCAGCCACCTGTAGGTGACGCCGGGCGACGTGTCGTTGTAGACGACGAAGAGAGCCTTCACCTTGCCGGCGGACTTCACCGCCCGCTCGACCTCGGCGGGCTCGGGCGCAGTTCCGTATGGAGACCTGACCTCAACCACGTCGCCCCCTGCGCGCTTCACGTGCTCCACGATCCTCTCACCGAACTCGCCGAACACCGGCACGACGACCTTGTCGCCCGGCTTCACGACGTTGAGCGCTGCGGCCTCGACGCCGCCGGTTCCGGAGGCGGAGACCACGGCTATCTCGCCGTCCTTCGTCTTGAAAACCTCACGAGATTTCCTTATTATCCCATCATAGAGCTGATGGAACTCGGGTCCCCTGTGGTTTATCATGGGCCTTGCCATGGCCAAGAGTATCCGCTCTGGCACGTTGGTGGGACCCGGCAGCATCACCAGCTTGTGCCTGGGGTAGAACGAGCCATTCTCCGGCATTCCAACCGCGTGCTGGAGGGAGCTATACTTAAAAGTCTTCCCAGACGGCGCGGATTGCCGTCGAACGTGAACGAGGCATCCTGTCCAGGCACCGCGCGGTAAACAGGCGCTCACTCCGCACCCAATATGCGCCGCACCCTGTCCACGCCGCCAATTTCCTTCAGATATTCCGCGACCGGGGATGGCACCAGATCCTCCCAATTCCCGCCGTTGGCCATCCGCTGCCTGACCTCAGTCGCCATGTAGAGTGGACGATTCAGCAGGGGGACCTCAGCCGCGTCGTAGCCCTCGGCGCGGAAGAGCTCGAGCGTGAGCGGATCGTTGGAGAACACGTGGGAGAATTCGGGAACCGATGCCTCCACGAACTTCACCCAAGTAGCATGGTTCTCCACGTCCTGGACTGGCACTATCAGGACGCGGTCGAGCAGGCCCTCTGCCCTCAGCACTCTCCAGATCATCTCAATTCTCTCGCCGAGGGTGAACGGATTGCGCGGCTCGTAGTTCCTCTGCGCACTTCCTATGACTATCACGAGGCGATCAACCCTGCCGAGCGCGTACCGGACAGCCTCGAGATGGCCCTTGTGGAACGGCTGGAACCTGCCCACGAATATACCGGTGCGCACGTGTCGCGCTCGTAGATCGCCGTTTAATAACGTTAGCCCGCGCAATGCCGGCCCAAGGTGCGTGGACTGATAGAGGCAGAATGCTTAATATTCAGGAAAGGCAGCGGTGGACGTATGGGTATAGAATCTATCATCCCGGGAGCCACAGCCGTGGGTATAGCGTTCAACGATGGAGTAGTCCTAGCAGCGGAGAAACGCTTCGCATATGGTAACTTCATAGTGAGCAGGAGCGGTAAGAAGGTCTTCCGCATAACTGATAGAGTGGGCGCGGCGTTCGCCGGCATGATAGGCGACATGCAGGTGCTCGTGAGGTACGTGCAGTCCATGGTTAAATTGAAGGAGGTGGACGAGCTCAGGTCGGTCACCCCCAGGTCAGTCGCCAAGCTGATGGGCGTTATAATGTACGAGCAGAGGATGGCCCCCATGCTCACGCAGGTTATACTTGGAGGGGTGGGAGATGGCGACGCGCCGGAGATCTACGTATTGGATCCGCTCGGATCGGTGATACCGGATAAGTATGCGGCCGTGGGGACTGGCGCAGAGACCGCGATAAGCTTAGTGGAGGCCGGCTACAAGGATGGCATGGACGCCGAGGCCGCCGTGGACCTGGCAATTCGCGCCATAAAATCCGCCATATTGCGCGATGCGGCCAGCGGGGACGGCGTGGACGTGCTCGTCGTCAGGAAATCCGGATTCGATGAGAGGAGCATCACCTTCTGAGAGAGGCCGAGAGTTCTTGGTGCACCTCCTAGATCCCACGATAGCTGATGGAGTAGAGGCCGAACTCAGAAGGATCGAGGAGGCTAGGGAGGCGCTCCTCAAGGACGGCAGGGATGCTATGCTCGCCATAAGGAGGGCTATCGCAAGCGTACACGCGGGTGATGAGGGGCGCGCCAAGGAGAAGCTGGAGGAGGCGGGGAGGATACTGCGGTCTATGAGAAGCCGCGCAGAATCGGATCTCCTGAAGTACGTGCTGCCGGTGGAGTCCGAGTACGTGGAGGCAAACGTCTTCCACGATGTGGCGTTTGATAGGGCCATAAGGGGCGTCGTCGAGCTGGGCGTTGATCCCAGATCGTATGTGCTCGGCGTCCTGGATGCAATCGGCGAGTGCCGCAGGTTGATCTACGATCGCGTGCGCGCCGGAAATCTGGAGGAGGCGGAGAGGATACTGCAGGTCGCGGACGATGCGTACTCGAAGGTGGCGCACATGGCCATCTACGATAGGTCGGCCGCGGGGATAAAGAGAAAAGTTGACGTCGCGAAGATGGTGCTGGACGACGCCGTCAAGGTTCTGACGGAGGCCAGCATAAAGTGCCGCTAGCGATCGCGCTCATGCTTTATCGAGTGAACTTTCGCTTCAGATTCCAAGCTTTGACCTTATTGCGCTGGTCTTTATGTCAGGGTAGGGGCTGTCGAGCCGGACGACCCTGAACCTCAATCCCCTGGATGCGCCTGCACTGATCAGGGAGTCCTCCGTGTGGATCTGATCGTAGCCAAGGGCTATCACGTCGGGCCTGACGAGCTCCACGGTGTCCATGATGTCACCAGTGCTGCCCAGCACTGCGATGTCCACGGGCTTGAGCGCCGAGACCAGCATCAACCTCAGGTCCTCGCCGTGTAGCGGGGGACGGCCCTTGTTCCTCTCGACCGTGGAGTCGCGGGCGACCACGACGACCAGCACGTCGCCCAGGGCGGCGGCCGCCCTGAGCGTGTATACGTGGCCCGGATGTATGACGTCGAAGACGCCGCCGGTCAGGACGACATTTATCGCGGATCTGCCCGCGTCGGTCAGCACGTACCCCGCAGCGCCTCCGCGCACGAGCCCCCTCGACTCGAGGGACGAAAGCCAGCCAGAGACCAGCTCCTCGGGAAGCCCCAGGACCTTCGAGAGCTCCGCGGCATCCGAACGTGCGCCCTTAAGCCTGCCTACGAATATTGCCTTCAACAGGGAGCGCTCGTGCGCGGGAAGCGCAGCGCACATGCTCAATCCATCCTTGAGCCGAGGACTCTCCGAAACTTTGGATCGTCGGCTATCGAGGGATGGCTCGGATCGACCATCACCACCTCGTACCAGTAGTATCTACCATCCTCAGCCAGATAGTAGGACCCCAGGACCTCCATGTTCGGGAACATCTCCTTCGCACGATTCTCCGCGACATCTCTGGAGCTGTACTTGCCCTTTATCCTGACGGTTCCGAGCGCCTTCTGGCGCCTGCCGGAGTTCGGCCTCTTCCTCCGCATGCCGCCCTTCGGCACCCTAGCGCGGACCACTATTATTCCCTGCTTCGCCCGGTAACCGACCCTCCTGGCCTTGTCCAAGCGCGTCGGCCTATCCACGCGCAGGACCCTGGGCTCCCTTCTCCACTCAACGAGCTTTTCCTTCAGCTCCTGAGATCTCTCGGAGTAGAATCTGTGCCAGGTCTCGTTCAACTGCTGGTATACGCCCATTTTCCGTCAGCTTAGGCCCTTCGACTTGATTATGCTTATTATCTTTTCGGCCAACATCGTTATGGACTTCCTCTGGGCCTCGTAGGTCTGCGCGCCTATGTGAGGTGTGTGTACGACATTGGGGAGCGTGAGCAACTTGGATCCCGGCTCCGGGGGTTCCTTGTCGTAGACGTCGAGCGCGGCGCCAGCTATCCAGCCGGACTCCAGGGCCTTCACGAGTGACTGAGTGTCGAAGACTTCGCCCCTTGACGTGTTCACTATTATCGCGTTCCTCTTGGCTCTCCTGAGCAGCGGCTCGCCTATCATGCCCTTTGTCTGAGGCGTCAGGGTCACGTGGATGGATATGAAGTCGGATCCGGCGAAGAGTTCTTCGAGGCTCACCAGCTTGGCGCCCACCTTCCTTAGGGCGTCCTCCGGCGGCTTCACCACGTCGTACGCCAATATGCTCATGCCCATGCAGCTGGCGAGCTCGGCCAGCCTCCTGCCTATCCTTCCGAATCCTATTATGCCAAGGGTCTTGCCGTACAGCTCATAGCCCATGGACTCCTCCTTCGCCCATTTGCCGGAGCTCAGCTGCTGGTGTGTGTAGGCTATCTTCCTAGCTGCCGCGAGCATCAGGCCGAGGGCGAGCTCCGCCGTCGAGTTCGTGAGCGCCTCGGGCGAGTTAACTACCTCTATCCCACGTGTGCGCGCTGCCTCCACATCTATGTTGTCCAGCCCAACGCCGGATCTCCCTATGACCACCAAGTTGCGCCCACGCTCTATGACGTCCTTGGTGACCTTGGTCCTGCTCCTGACTATCAGGACGTGGTACTGCTCGATGACCCCCAGGAGTTCATCCTTCCCCATTCCCGGGGAATACCTGACATCAAAGCCGGCGCTACGCAGCATGTCCACGCCGGCCTCGTCGACCTCATCCGTTATCAGAACCTTAACCGTCAAGCCGCAGGGCACTGGTAGGCCGTGTATTTTTAGCTAGCGCCACGCATCGATGCGGGGCCATGGATGTGTTTAAGTGTGTCCGGATCGCCCAACCCGCGTGCATGGGCCAGCGGGCCCGCGGGTGGTGCGCCGATGGAACAAGTATCGATAGGGCTCATAGGGAAGCCGAACAGTGGTAAGTCGACGTTCTTCTCAGCCGCAACGCTAGTCGACGTGGCGATCGCGAATTATCCGTTCACCACTGTGGAGCCTAACGTCGGAGTTGCCTACGTGTCCTCACCATGCGTCTGCAGGGAGCTGGGCGTGAAGGATGATCCGGTGAACTCCATGTGCCTAGATGGGATCAGGTACATCCCGATAAAGCTCATAGACGTGGCGGGGCTCATACCGGGCGCGGCGAGGGGGCTAGGCCTGGGCAACAAGTTCCTCGACGACGTGAGGAGGGCCGACGCAATAATACACGTCGTCGATGCATCGGGTTCAACCGACGAGGAGGGCAGGATCGTGGATCCAGGATCGCATGATCCGGTCGTGGACGTGGAGTTCGTAGCGCGCGAATACGAGCTCTGGATGAGGGGAATACTGGAGAAGGACTGGCCGCGCGTCACCAGGATCCAAGACTCCAAGGAGGCGCTGGGCGAGCTGGAGAAGAGGCTCAGCGGCCTCGGGATAACCTCGAAGGACATCAGGGAGGCGCTGGGCAGGATAGGGCTTCTGGGCAAGCCGTCGCACAGCTGGTCCGACCATCTGGACGAATTCGTGCACGAACTGCGCGTCCTGGCCAAGCCCATGCTAATAGCGGCGAATAAGGTGGACCTGCCGGCCGCCGCGAGGAACCTGGAGAGGCTCCGCGGGACCGGCCTCAAGGTAGTGCCAACGTCCGCGATATCCGAGCTCGCGCTGAGGAAGGCAGCGAAACAGGGACTCATAAGGTACAGGCCCGGGGATGGCGACTTCGAGGAGGTCGAGGGAGTCACCGTGAGCCCGGAACAAGGGAGGGCGCTCAGGTACATCAGGGAGAAAGTGCTGAAGGTGTTTGGAGGGACCGGGGTTCAGCAGGCGCTGAACGCCGCCGTGTTTGAGCTATTGGATATGATAGTCGTGTACCCGGTGGAGGATGAGGAGCGGTTATCCGACAAAGATGGGCATGTGCTGCCGGATGCGTACTTAGTGCGCAGGGGATCCAGCGCCAGGGATCTCGCCTACAGGGTACACACGGAGCTCGGGGAGACGTTTCTCCACGCGGTGGATGTCCGGAGGAAGATGCGCATCGGCGCCGACCATGTGCTGAAGAACAACGACGTGATAAAGATCGTCGCGACCGCCCAGAGGAGATGAGCGCGGGACCTGCGCTATATTGCCAGCACTCCTCAGGGTAGGCTTTCAGGCCACGCATCCTACTGTTCCGGGCTCACGGGCTCCTGCGGGGTGGGCGGACTGGATTCGCCCTGGACCTGATATGGAAGCTCCAGAGGTGGCCGATCCTCCAACTTCGTCAGCAGCTTTGTCTTCTTGATTCCAGCGTGCCTGAGCACGGTGACCTTCTTCGCCTCGTTGTATATTTCTGATGCCAGCTTCCCGAGGACTGCCTCCTGTGCGTACTGGCCCAGCGTCATCTCTGGTATGCGCGCCTGGAGTACCTCGTGTGCTATCTGCCTTATCGCATGCTTGCGCGAGGTGTTTATGCGATATTGCGTGAAGACCACTGCGTAGACCCTGAGGTCCAGCCCGTCCTTTGTCCTGTAGTCATGTATCAGGTTCACCATCGATGTGCCACGCCGTATCAGGCTGTTCAGGTACTCCACTGTGTACTCATGCCCCTTGTACCTAGTGTACGCGCTCTCTCCCTCTACCTTCTCCACCTGGAAATACAGCTTTATGACGTATTGCGATGGATCTAGCTTGAGAAGATCATACAATGTTACCTCTATGACGCGACCTATGGCAGATTCGGGACGGGTTACGGGTATTGATGCTATTGGACTCCCCCCGAAATAGGGAGGCGCGTACACGGTCAACCAGATCTTCTCGCGCTTCTGCTTGGCAGACAATTGCGACGTGGGTAGCCCTTCTGCTGCGTTAATAAATGTTTATGGCCCCATTTCTCCGCGTTCGGTCGATATCTAGGTGACTGAATTATGAATATGACCGACGGATGACTCCGCCGCAAGTGCCAAGCGCACGTGCCCGAGCACCTCATCAACAGTCGCGGCAAGCGTGTCAGCGCGCTCGATGTCGCATGAAATTATCACGTGCAGCTTGGTGGACTCCACGCGCATATGGAGCTCCATCCCGTCCGGCAGGTTCACATTATCAGGCGCAAGCGCCGCGAGTATGGATTCCGCGACCCTCCGATTCCCCAGCTCAACCGAGAGGTCCACCGTTGTCTTGGGCATTGCCCCGCAACGCCACGGCCCAAACGAAACGGCGAGCTGCTCCTCAGCTGAAGCCTCGGAGCTTCC
>JAGDXL010000004.1:2279-5249 GCA_023256385.1 Nitrososphaerales archaeon | reverse complement strand
CTCGTCAAGCGTGATCTCGAACTCATCATAGCGCTTCCTGCCAACCCTGATTACCTTGGTGTTGCCCGAGACCGAGACCTCATCCATTCCCGGGTAACCGTGTACAAGATAGGTGTTTTCGGTTCCCAGGGAAAGAAGGGCTTCTGCGATCGGATGCATGAACTCGCTTGAGAACACCCCTATGACCTGCTTTCTAACGAAAGCGGGATTGATGAGGGGACCCAAGACGTTGAATATGGTCCTTATGCCCAGCGACCTTCTTACCGGAGTTATGCTCTTCATGGCGGGATGATACTGCTGCGCAAATAGAAAGGCGAAGCCCGGTTTTTCGAGCAGCTTTCCCACTTCCTCTGGTTGCACGTATATATTGTACCCAAGCGCCTCAAGCAGGTCAGCCGAGCCGCTCTTGCTGCTGGCCCCTCTGTTTCCGTGTTTTGCGACCTTAGTGGACCCGCTGACGATTACGGCAGAAGCAGTACTGACGTTGAACGTTCCGAGCCTATCCCCTCCGGTTCCCGCTGTGTCGACGGCGTCAGGCCATGGGCCAACGCTGATGCACGCGTTCCTCAGCGAGAGAGCGAAGCCGGCTATCTCGTCAGCAGCCTCCCTTTTCGCCCTCAGCGCCACAAGCAACGCAGATGCCTGCACATCCGAAAGCTCTCCCTTGATTAGCGAAAGCGCTATTTCTGCCGATTCGGGGACGCTGAGGCTCTTTCCCTTCAGCAGGTTCTCCAAGACCTCGCTAAAATTCATCCAAGATCGACCTCATCCTTTTAACTACATCTAGCGCTGCCTGCACGCCCTGTTTTGCGGCGGCTTCCACGTAGGCCGTGCCCACGGCTATTCCCTCCGCCCCACCACGGATAGCTTCCCTAACGTCCTCATCATTTCTCAGTCCAAAACCGACCACGACGTTGTCGGCGCCCAAGCCCTTGACCCTTTTGACCAGCGCGCTCACGTCTACGGGGGTAGGTATTCCCGTGGTTGGCCTCACCCCTAGGTAAAGGAATGGCTTTGAAACCCTCAACACCTTTGCGATGAGTTTATCTGGCATGAATGGGGACACAAAGATCACTGGAGCCAGGCCCTTGTCCGAGACCTTCTCCATGTAGCCGAAGCACTCCTCTGGGAAGTCCACCAGGAGGTCAGGGAAGAGCACGCCATCTGCCCCCGCGCCGACGATGGTTTCGAGGAAGGATAACCCAGCTCAAAGATGTCCGTGCCGAGCTGATCCGCTCCTTCAATGAAAGCCACAAACGAACGCGGGTCTGGAAAGCCCAGCGTCATGTAGCTGACCAAGAGCTTGGACATCATGAGTTCACCGCCATCATTTTCTCGTAAAAGCTGAGGTCCAGAAGGCCGTGCCCGCTCAGGTTGAAGGCTATGTTGACTTTTTCCTTCTTTTCCTTGGCCTCCCTTGCCAACTGAACGACGGCCCTTATTGCGTGTGCGCTCTCGGGAGCGGGCACAATGCCTTGCGTGCTTGCGAAGAGCCTTGCTGCCTCAAATATCTCTTTCTCATCAAATTCCATCCACTGCACGATCTTGTCATTCACGAGCAGGCTGAGCGTGGGTGCTAACCCATGGTACCTCAGGCCGCCTGAATATATGGGAGGAGGCACGTAGTTCCTGCCCAGGGTTATCATCTTGAGCATGGGCAGAAAGCCCCCTGAGTCCGGGAAATCGTAAGCGTAAAGCCCCTTGCTGAACTTCTTTATTTCTGATGAGCTAACTGCAATGTATTTAGAGCCCTTTCTTCTTCCTATGAAGGGATAAGAAAAACCAGCGAAGTTGCTGCCCCCTCCGACGCACCCTATGACGACGTCCGGCTCCTCCCCGATCTCCTCCATCTGCGCCAGTGCCTCCAGCCCGATCACGCTCTGGTACATCAGCACGACGTCCAGCACGCTCCCGACCAGGTACCTCCACCCCCTCTCGAGCGCATGTTCTATCGCCTCGCTCATCGCTCCTCCAAGGGACCCGTGGGAATCAGGGTTGGACGCCAGCGCTGACCTGCCGAAGGACGTCGCATCGCTCGGGCTGGGGAGGACCGTCGCGCCGAACATCTCCATCAGCGCCCTCCTCGCGCGCTTCTGCTCATAGCTGGAGCGGACCATGAACACCGTGGACTGAAGTCCATAGAACCTGGACGCTAGAGCCACCGCGGCTCCCCACTGCCCGGCTCCCGTCTCCGTTGAGACGCCCTCGACGCCCTCCGCAGCTGCGAAGTAGGCCTGAGGAAGTGCAGCGTTTAGCTTGTGCGATCCGGTGGGAAGGGCTCCCTCGTACTTGAAGTAGATCCGGGCCCTCGTCCCCATCCTCTCCTCCAGCTTCTTGGCCCTGAGGAGGGGCGTGGGACGGCCGAAGTTCGCGTATGCATCGCGCACCTCGTCCGGAATCCTGACCCATCTCTCGACGGTGAACTGATGCTCCAGGACCGCCCTGGGCATTATCTCATTCAGCAGCCCGATGCTGGAGCTGTTGCGCCCGGGCGGATCCATTGGAGGTGGGAGCGGTTCCGGGAGATCCGGGACCACATTATACCAGGACTCAGGAATCAGATCGACCATTGGCGGACCATATCCACCACTCGCCGCTACCGGCGAGTTTATGCATTAAAAACATTTCGCTCTATCGCTATAGTTCTTTGACGAACTATCTGCACAATGGAATTCCCGGCTCCGGCTGACGCCGCACACATGGGGCCAGGTCCGAATCCCTTCAGGTCAGTTCGTACGTTGACAGGTCGATGTCCGATGGCGTTGTGGAACCAACCTCTACAGGACTTTCGCCTCGCACTTCATCAGCGGGTTGTGGGATCGCGGCGTCACCACGGTCTACATCGGCGATCCATACGAGATAGCGCAGGAGAGGAGGAACAAGTACGGCGTGAACATATAGGCGTGCGGGGAGCTCGTGGGCGCGATGGAGGCGAAGGAGCGCGAATATAGCATCACCGTCTACGAGGTG
>JAGDXL010000004.1:0-2269 GCA_023256385.1 Nitrososphaerales archaeon | reverse complement strand
GTCCATGGATAGCGCGGTCGTCCCCGCGCCCGCGGACAACAGAGTGCGCACGGAACATCTATATTGTCCAGTGCTCCACTTCGTGCGTGGAGAAAATCCCCCGGCGCGCACACGACGAGGCACATGATCTGGAGCTCAGGTACTTCGGCTGTGGACCCATGACGCTGCTGGGCGCCTTCAGGGCGCTGGGGCTCGAGGACGAGGGCGCGCTGCGCGCATCGATGGCGATGGTCGGTGGAATGGCCGGCAACGGGGAGACATGCGGCGCCCTCGTGGGAGCGCTCATGGTCGTGGGATACGTCTACGGGAGGCAGAGACTGGTCCGCGCAACACCGGAGACGGAGGGGCCCGTCCTGGAGCTGGGATCCCGCGTCATAGACAGGTTCCGCTCCGAGTTCGGTTCCATCAACTGCAGGGACATACAGAGGAGGCTCATAGGGAGGGCGTACAACCTGAGGGACACCGAGGAGGTCGAGGAGCTCCACTCCTCAAGGGGGGTCGAGGTGTGCGCCGAGGTGATAGGGAGGGCTGCGGAGATAGCCACCGAGGTGGTGCTCGAGGGCGGGTTCGTTCCGCCGACCGTGCGCGACGGCGCGGACGAGCGGGACAGGGATACCCGGCGTACCGTGGATCGACAGAATAGCTACGAATAAAACTTATGAAAAATAAAACGCTTGTAGAGGTGCGCGCTCACGGTGGATGCATCAGGTGCGTGCTCACGGTTGGAGCCACGAGCGCCATGTTCACCAGCGCCGCCAGGACCGCTATTACGGCCAGGACCGCGAACGCCGCGAGTATCCACGTCATCCCCTCACGCTTTCCGTTCGATCCGCGATATGCATCTATAGCTATTCCGAGCGGGAGCGAGAACAATCCAGTGAGCCCGTACATGACGTACAGCGCGAGGAGCACTGTCGGTTCCTGGCTCAGTCCCAGCTCGTAGCTCACCGCGCCGTAGTAGACCGTGAGTATTCCGAGGACAGCGGACACCACCCCGGCGTATAGGAACTTGCCGCTGTACCTGTGAGCAGCCCACCATGTGAGCACCGAGATCCCCAGGAACGTCAGGCCGTCGTA
The DNA here is from genome assembly GCA_023256385.1 of Nitrososphaerales archaeon. Taxonomy (GTDB): domain Archaea; phylum Thermoproteota; class Nitrososphaeria; order Conexivisphaerales; family Conexivisphaeraceae; genus Conexivisphaera. The sequence continues at coordinate 1,192 of JAGDXL010000004.1, read as the reverse complement.
GAACACTATGTTGTAGCTCCCTGGAAGCGGCCACGTGAACTCGCCCCAGAGCGCGAATATAAGTATGACCAGTCCCACGGGGAACGCAGCGTTGAGGTAGCTGGATATTGTCTCATCGATCGACTCACCCCTCCTGGTCCTGTACCAGAGATCGAAGCCGAAAACAGTGGTCGCTATCCCGACGACCAGCAGCAGCACCATGTTGGCCAGCAGGTCATCTATGAACGCCATTCACATTCGCCTCGCGGCAAGCTCCGCGTAACATGTTATATGTATTGTGGTTATTTCGCTATGTCCGCGTAATACGAATGCAATAAAACTAACAAAAATAACCAGTTAATAAAATTTATTATAAAAATACCGTGGATCAGTCGCCCTGGCCGTGCTCCTCGTACTCGTCCAATCCCTCGGGCCCGAACTGCTCCAAATACCACCTGTACATGTCGTAACTGCGCTCGCGCACGTTCATGGGGATCCCCTCCGCTCCGCCGTATTTAAGATTACGCTTTGGGCAAACTGGAATTCGACTATTGTGGAATAAAGGCGTAATAGCGAGCGCCGGGATCGGCGCGACGTGTCGCGCCCGTGGCGCTACCCCAGGAGCTACCTGAGGCTCATCACGTTCATCGTAGCGCTCGCGGCCCTCCTGACGCCCATTGACTCAACGATAACCAGCGTCTCGCTGCCCTACATAGCTGAGGGAGTCAGGGCCGGCTACGTGGAGGCCCTCTGGATCCCCCTGGGATACCTGTCGTCGCTCGCGGCCCTCCTCCTCCCGTTCGGCAGGCTCGGGGACATCAGGGGGAGGAGGAGCCTGATGATCATAGGGTTCGCGGTCTTCTCGGTGGGGACCGCGATGAGTGGACTCTCCAGCGCGGGCCTGGAGCTCGACGCCTGGAGGGTGCTGCAGGGGGTGGGCGGCGCCATGATAATGGCTAACGCCGGGGCGCTGATCTCCGAGGTGTATCCGCCGTGGGAGAGGGGAAGGGCATTCGGCTACTACACGATGGCCGTCTACGTGGGGACCGTCGCCGGCCCCCTGATAGGGGGAATGATAGTGAGCTACCCCGAGCTCCTGGGGCTCGCCTCCTGGCGCTGGGTCTTCTTCGTCACCCTCCCGCCCGCGGCCGCCGGGCTCCTGGCCTCCTGGATCATGCTCCGCGAGCCCCGCGACCTAGGCCACGGCCCTGCG
>JAGDXL010000026.1:1110-5339 GCA_023256385.1 Nitrososphaerales archaeon | reverse complement strand
GGGATCTCAGCACGTCCGCGGGGGATGGGGCTCTCATTCCGAGAAGGGATGAGAGACGGGCCCTGGCCTCCTCGGTGGGTGCGTAGGGGATCCCGAGGGCCACCGGAACGCCCAGCGAGGAGAGCGCGTTCAACGCCCCGACCGCGGCCGATGGATCGGGGAGCAGCTGGGAGAGGAACAGGTTCGCTCCCGCCTCCGCCTTGGCGTGTGCCAGCCTCACGGATCTCTCACTTCCCAGGTCCACCGCGGCACCCCTCATGAAGCAGGGGCGCTCGCGGAGCGCCGCCCTGAGGGGCGCGGACATCCCCGGCAACTTCGCAGCGGCGTCGCCCTCGGGCATTCCGGGGAGCGACGAGGCCAGGCGGAGCGCGTCCAGGACCCCCAGGGCATCGGTGCACTGGCGGGAGTCCCCCGCCACCAGGACGACCCCGTCCAGGCCGGATAGGTGCGCCGTTGCTATCCTGGAGACTGACGCGGCTGCGCTCCTTCCACCCAGGGACACGGCGGCCAGAGCGGGGATGCCGGAGGAGCGCGCCATCCACGCCGCGAGGAGGGAGTCCGCGTTGGCGGTTCCGAATGGTAAATCGGGCGCGAACGCGACGTCGAAGAGCTCCCTGGAGTGGAGTTCGCGCAGGATCTCAATGTCGGATGGATACCAGAACTCCAGGATTATGCGTGGGCGCGGGCAGCTCAACTCAGAAGAGCTCGTACTTGCGCTGGAGGATGTCCTCCCAGATCCTGGGGAGCCTCGAGAGCTCCTCCTCTATGAGCGAGGTCGTGTACGACCTCACGCGATCCTCGCTTGCGTCGCCGTAGTACTCCACCTGCACGGCCTGAGGTTCGTCTATCGGATGCCCTATCTTGCTCAGCATGTAGCAGTAGGCCTCGTCCACCCCGGACACCTCGGACGTCAGCCTGTTCACTATCTCCTGCGCCGCTATGTTGTAGATCTTGCCCACGTGGTTTATGGGGTTCTTCCCGGCGGCGGCCTCGAGGGACATGGGCCGCATGGGGGTTATCAGTCCCCCGACCCTGTTCCCCCTTCCGACCTGCCCGTCGTCCCCGTTCTCAGCGCTCAGCCCCGTGACGGTGAGGTAGTACCGGTCCCTCTTGTAGTCATCTGCGGCGTTGAAGTTAACCTCCACGTCGTCGTGAGTGATGCGATCCGCCATCCTCAGTATCTCCTCCGTGGCGTCCTTGACCACGGAGGCGTACTGATCCCTGTCGTTTATCAGCCTGGAGACCATGGCGGCCGCGACCGTGAGGTGTATGGAGCCGTTCTCCCTGAGGCCCATCACCTTGACGTCCTCGCCGACCTCCGGCCTGCGCGCCTTGAAATCAGGGGAGTTGAGGAGCCTCTCGGTCTCCATGACCAGCCTCTCGGTCTCCGTGTAGGGCGCGAACGCGACCCCCAGGCTCGTGTCGTTGGCCAGCGGCACGCCGGAGCTGGAATCGAACACGTGGACGAGGTCCACGCTCCCGGGCTTGACGCGGTAGTCCACCACGACGTGTGAGTCGACGTCCAGGAAGCGGAACTCCCTCCTGAGCCAAGACTTTGTGGCGCTCAGTATTATGCTCCCTATGGGGACGACGTCCGTCGAGCCGCCCTTCTCCACCTTCGTTGTCGCCCTTCCCACTATCATCAGGTACATCGGCTCGAGAACCTCGCCGCCCCCGAAGCGCGCCCTGGCCTGGCCGCCTATCAGGACGCACTTGTCCAGGTTATGGTGGAAGATCCTGCCGTACTTGTCCAAGTAGTACTTGGAGAGCGATATGCTGGCCTCCTCCGCGGCCCTGTCGCATATCGTGTCCGGGTGACCCTTGCCCTTGCGCTCCACCATCTCTATGGGCCTGGATCTGACGGATATTCCGTGGGCCCTAGAGATCATCAGCCGGCGATCTGAACCCATTTAAGGGCAATGTGCCCCGTGGCCCAGATATATCCGTTGTCCCCGTATACGGCCGCCCGGCGCCGGGAGCGGCGCATGCGGACGTCAGTACTCGGAGCACGGGCACACTGCGCGTATGGACGCGGCCGCCGCGTCCACAGAGGGGCAGATGCGGACGAACCTGAGCACCAGCGACGACAGCTCCGGCAGGCCCATCGTGCCCCGGTAGGACCTCTCCTCCAGGACCTCCCCCTCATGTACACAGGAGATCGAGAGGCGCGACTGGGGACGGCGATCCGGCTCGGGGGCGGAAATCTCGACCACGAATATCAGTCCGCCGGACGCCCCGGAGGCAAGGTCCACGAAGTCCCGGCATGAGCGACAGTATCCGGCGGCCTCGTGGAGCACGACGTACAGCCCGTTCGAGGACGGCCTCCAGGATCCGGGATCCCCGCCGCGGCGCCAAGCGCGGCGATCCGCCAGATACTGGTAGTATCCCGGGGGCGTCTCAGGGCCCACGGCGCTCAGGTATTCCCGCGAGAGGGAGGCATCCGCCTCCGCGCCCCGCGCGACCGCCTGGGACCTCGAGGCCATCTCGATCATCCTCCTGAGCATGCGACGCAACACGTCGTCCTCGGACTCCACGGACGAAATCCCCTGATGCTTATATTTATATCTTATTATTCAATGCGGACATGTGAATTGAGGCGCCGAGCGCCCATATAGTATGAGCTCCTCGTCCGGCGCCTACTTCTTCTCTATCGTTATCTCCATCCTGGAGATGTACTTGCCGTCCGGCAGCTGATCCGTAGCTACCTTCACGTTGGATACCGTGGCGGAGCCGCCCGAGCGCTCCACTATCTGATTCGCGACGTCAACGGCGTAGTTTATGCTCCTGCCCCTGGCCATCAGGACGAGCCTCCCCGATGCCTGGAGCTGAACCTCGCCCGAGATGACGTACGCGGACACGGGCTTCTGATCCGTCACCGCGAGATATTCCTTATCCGAGCTATCCCCGGACATTGGCTGTGCTGGCCAATTGGCCCATTATAAGCATTGGGGTTTGAAGGGATGTGGGACATAATTGTGAGAAGCTTCCGCGCTAGATGCATGCCCTCGGGGAAACTCCCTATATAATGCGTGATGTCATCTATTATTTATCAAATTATCTAAGAATATTTACATGAATTGCTAAATATGGGCCACAGACTGATGGAACATCCATTGATCAGGGACGAGGACATCAGCAACACGCTGAGGGAGATAGACGAGCACATAAGGAAGGAGTACCTCGAGGGCAGGCCCGAGGAGGAGAGGGACTGGAGGACGTCCGAGCAGAGGGAGGCCGAGAGGATAAGGGAGGCGATGAGGTCCCTCGACCCTCTCATACATGAAGCCATCTCGTCCATAAGGATCGCGGACACGGGCCCGGGCAGGCCCCCGACGCTCACGCTCGAGCAGAAGGTGAAGCTCCTGTTGATCAAGCAGCTCGTGGGGAAGTCGAAGGGGGAGTTCGCGTACATGCTGGAGATATCCTCGATGCTGTCCGGCGTGGACGTCTCCTACAAGACGATCGAGAGGCTGTACTCGGACGAGCTGGTCATGATGGCGCTGCACAACCTGCACGTCCTCCTGCTGAGGAGGAAGGGGGTGAGCGAGTCAGACGCGGCTGGGGATGGGACGGGGTACTCGCTCACGGTGAAGAGGAACTACGATTACGAGTCATATGCGAGGGAGCTGAAGGAGAGGGCCAAGGAGAACCAGGACCGTGCAGATGAGAGGAAGGAGGGGAAGGCCGATGAGTGCGGGGAGGGGAAGCCCAGGAGGGCGATGTTCGCCTACTCCTTCAGGCTCATGGACCTGGATACGGGGATGTACCTGGCGTGGGGCTCCAGCATGAGGTCGGAGAAGGAGGCTTTCGAGGAGGCTATGCGAATGCTGAGTGAGGTGGACGTGAGGCTGAGGAGCGTGAGGCTGGATAAGTACTACAGCGAATCGGCGTACATGGACTACTTCGACGAGGACACGAAGGTGTACGTGATACCTAAGAGGAACGCCACTCTCAACGGATCGTGGAGGTGGAAGGAGACGATGATGGAGTTCGTGCGCAACACTATGAATTATCTGGAGGAGTACTATAAGCGGGAGAGATCCGAGGCGGGGTTCTCCGCGGACAAGCGGTTCTTCGGCTGGGGAGTGGCGCAGAGGAGGGAGGACAGGATCAAGGGGGCGCTGTTCGTGATAGGCCTGTGGCACAACCTGTTCCACCTGGCCCCGTACTAGAATTCTGTCCCACAGCCTATAGTGACGGAGAGGGATATCGTCTACGCATGCGCAAGA
>JAGDXL010000026.1:0-1100 GCA_023256385.1 Nitrososphaerales archaeon | reverse complement strand
TCGAGGAGGCTATGCGGATGCTGGGCGAGGTGGACGTGAGGCTGAGGGGCGTGAGGCTGGATAAGTACTACGGCGAATCGGCGTACATGGACTACTTCGACGGGGAGGTGAAGGTGTACTTCTACGTGATACCGAGGAGGAACGCGACGCTCAACGGATCGTGGAGGTGGAAGGATACTATGATGGAGTTCGTGCGCAATACGATGAAGTACCTGGAGGAATACTACAGGAGGTCGAGATCCGAAAATATGTACTTCTTCTGCTCTATTTCAATATATCCACAATATTTGCATTTATAAACTGTAAAAGCCCTGCCATCAACGCATAATTCGCCCGGCGTGTGAGTTTCATATATTTTTGTAGGTGTAAAGTGCATATCGATCAATTTCATAGCTTTATCTTTACCACATTTCGGGCATTTTGCATCTTTTTTATCCATTAATTTATTTTCAACATCAAATCTTGTATCAGTATGATTGCTACCAAAGATATGAGTATTGAATACATCGACCTCTAGTACTACAGTGCCACCGCAATATCTGCATTTATATGTGCATATATAATCTGTATTCTTTGTTTCTCCTATTATCTCATGTTCCTCGCGCTCTACATCGATAGTAGACGAAGGAGGAGGACTAGGCGGCATCCAATTTTCAATCTCATATTCATAGCGATAATTTGGATAGCTGTACGTTTTACTAACCAATCTATCTTCCTCCCACCAAGATTTTCCTATACATAGTTTTTCATTTAGAATAAGAACTTTCGTTTTGTTGCAATATGGGCATTCCATATTTTCTACGGCCTTTTCTTCCCAATCTGACATGTGATATTATAAACAAAAGACCCATTTAACCCTTTAGGCAACGTCAGCTGTCGTTAAAATCTTATACTGATGTATCACCTATTACTATACTTCCTTTGACTTTAAAGAAGGTTGATCACGCCCAGCAATGTAGTCCACGGCTCACCGCACCTCCTCACGTTATAGAGGAGGACGTCGCGGCGCCCGGCTATGGACCTGAGGAACCTCCTGGCGTCCTGTCTGCGTTCCACAGGCAAAGCCCTTCCTTCATTATTACTGTGGCTGAAGCCACATC
>JAGDXL010000003.1 GCA_023256385.1 Nitrososphaerales archaeon | reverse complement strand
GGGGGTGAGGCGCCACCTCGCCTTGGGCTACAGAGAATGAACCGAGCTAACCTCCTATGGGTGAGGTGGATGGTCGAGGCCACCTTCTCCGCCGTGAAGCGCAAGTTCGGGTGGGGAGAGGCTGAGGGCAAGGAGCGTCGCGGGGCTCCTAGCGGAGGCTATGCAGCGCTTCCCGGCGTACGACCTGATCAGGTCCTATGCCCCGGCCAGGGCGGGGCGCCGATGTAGGTGCCATGCCCGGGCCCGGACTGTATTGGACGGACAGATGTAGCCGTGCTACTCAGTAATTAGATAACTAAATATAGATTGTGAAGCACAACATAATTCTTTATACTTCATATAATTGCCGAGGGCCGGCCCGAATTGAATTAGTTTTACCGATAATCTTCCATTAAAATTACAGATAAAAATATGAACAATTAAAATACAGCTGAGGCTTCACGCTAGGTAGGTCTTCCTCACCAGCTCGTCCTTCACGAGCTCCTCGGGCGTGCCCTCCTTCACGATGGACCCCCTGTCCATCAGGTACACGCGGTCGGCCACCTCGAACACCAGCTGGACGTTCTGCTCCACGAGGAGTATTCCCATGGATCCCTTGAGCACCTTGAGGCCGTCGTATATGTTGTCCACTATGCGCGGCGCCACTCCAGTCGATGGCTCGTCGAGCATTAGCAGCTTGGGGTTCGATATCAGCGCCCTCGCTATGGCAACCATCTGCTGCTCCCCTCCGCTCATCGTGCCGACCCTCTGGGACATTCTTCCCCTGAGAGGAGGGAAGAGGTCCAGCACGCGCTCCACCGCGGACCTGTAGTCCTCACCGGAACTGAGCCTTGAGTGGGCGAGCTTAAGGTGCTCCTCAAACGTGAGGGAGGGGAACAGCTCCCTGCTGTCGGGCACGTATCCAAGGCCCATCTTGGCTATCCTGTAGGGTGGGAGGCCCGCGATCTGTGAGCCGTCGAGGGAGACGCTCCCCGACCATGGGTGGACGACCCCCGCTATAGTGCGGAGAGTGGTCGTCTTCCCGGCCCCGTTGGGGCCTATAATGCCAACGAGCTCGCCCCTCCTTATCTCTAGATTCACTCCGTTCAGCACCCTTATCTTGTAGTAGCCACTCACGAGGCTACTCACGGCCAGAAGCGCACCGCCAGTTGAGCTCATACCTCTGACCATCTCCTCCCTAGGTAGGACTCCACGACCCTCGCGTCCGATGAGACCTCGGACGGGGTTCCCTCCGCCAACTTCTGCCCGTTCATCATGACCACTATCCTCTCCGCCAAGTTGAATATCACCTTCATCACGTGCTCTATCATAACTATGGTCATACCTCCCTCGTGAAGCTCCCTCACCACGGAGAGGACCTCCCTCAGGTCCTCTCCCACCAGCCCTGCGCTGACCTCATCTAGGAAGACGAGCTTGGCCTCCTGCGCCAGCGCCCTCGCCAGCTCCAGCTTCCTGAGCTCCACTACGCTCAGCGACTCCGGATAGTCCTCCGCCCTCTCCGCCAGGCGGACCCTCCTCAGCAGGTCCTCCGCTATCTCCCTCGCCTCCCCCACCGGGAGGTCCTTCGATCCGTACATTGCAGCGACTGCAACGTTGTCTATCACCTTCAGGTCGTTGAAGGGCCTAGGCACTTGGTAGGTTCTGGACAGCCCCATCTTGGCCCTCCTGTGGGGCGGCATCCTGGTTATGTCGTGTCCGTCGAACGTTATCCTGCCTGAGTCAGGGTAGTAGACGCCCATCACTACGTTCACGAGCGTCGTCTTCCCGGCCCCGTTGGGGCCTATGATCCCCACCAGCTCTCCGCCCCTGACCGAAAGCTCGACGCCGTTGAGGGCGGTGAGACCACCGAACCTCTTGACGACGCCCGAGACCTCGAGCATACTCATTGACCAGTGCTCACCTCCGCCTTCGTGCCCGCCTCAGCGGCGCGCCGAGCACGGGCCTTCCTCGACTCCACATACTTAGCCACGTAGCCGTAGATCCCCTTTGGCGCCTTCAGGAGCACCACGACCAGGAGCAGCCCGAATATGACCAGCGCGAGGTTGCCTCCCACCACGGAGATTCCGCTAAGCCAAGACCTTATGGCCGTCTCGAGAGGATCCAGAAGCACGGTGCCGAGCAGCACCCCCTCGGGGGATCCCATCCCCCCTATCATTGAGTAGAATATGGGCCACACACTGTAGCTTATGTCGGGGTAGCCGAAGTAATCGGGGGCTATGTAACTCGTGTAGAGGGCCACGAACATCGCGCCGGCCAGCGCAGCCATGTACCCTGAGATTCCGAAGACTATTGTCTTGTAGAGCCGGGCATTGATGCCAACTGTGCCCGCGGCAGTCTCATCGTTGTTTATTGCCGAGAGCGCATATCCTATCCTGCGCTTTTTGATTATCATTATCACCAGATACGCGGCGAACGCCAAGACGGTGGCGAATGGAAGCCAGAGCGAGGATCCGAGTGGGAAGCGCGGAGTCGCGAGTCCCACAGCGCCTGCGGTCCACGGCTGCAGCTGGCTGGACACGGCGAGAGCGTAGCCGGCCGGCGTGAGTGCGAACGTGAATATTCCGACGTACCAGTCCCTGAGCCTTGCGGATATGAATCCCACCGCCAGACCTGCAAGTGCACCCATGACGGGACCGACGAACAGCGCCGCTATCGGGTTCATTCCATATGAGATGGCGAAGATGCCGTACGCATATGCACCCAGCGCGAAGAACAGCGCCTGACCCAGGGATACCATCCCGGTATTCGCTAGGAGCGACCAAGAGAGCGAGTACACGAAGAACACCATTATCGTTATCGCGATCAGCGTGGGATACGTACCCATAATAGTTGATGCCGCAGCGACTATCGCCAGTACCACAGCCACCGCTATGGCACGTATGAAAGTAGAACCCAGATCCAGCTTCATGCTCATCCACCCCTGAAGATCCCGGAGGGCCTGACCAGCAGTATGACCGCCAGTATTATGAACGCTATCGCCTCTCCCCAAGTCTGCCCCATATAGTACGACACGAAGCTCGTCGCGAAGCCTATTATTATGCTGCCGACCATCGTGCCGGGTATGCTGCCGACCCCGCCCAATATCATCACGGCGAACGCCATCAGGGTGAGCAGTATCCCGCTGAACGGATTGAATGTGAACATTATGCCGTAGAGCGTGCCGGCTATTGCCGCCAGCGCGCTCCCCACTATGAAGGTTAGGTAACTTAGCCTGTTCACGTCTATTCCGGAGATACTGGCCCCTACCGGGTTCTGGCTCAGCGCCCTTATCGCTATACCCTGTCTGGTCCTGAAGAGCCAGTAATAGAGCACACCCATGATGGCCCACGATATAACTATCGTGAGGAACTCATCATATGTCAAGAGGACGTTGCTAGGTAGCAGTATTCCGGTACCCCTCAGTGGCGAGGGTATCTCGACGCCCGTGCGGTACACCGGGAGGAAGTAGTAAGCCAGTGCGTTCTCCAGTATGTAGGATATACCGATGGTGAGCAGTATCATGTTGACGGGGCCCGCCTTGACCGCGGGCCTGAGCGTGAAGCGATATATCAGGACCCCTATCCCGGCTATGACAAGTATGGCCGGCACCATAGCCAGATACGGACTCCATCCCTCCAGCGTAACGAACAGGAACGCGACGAAGGCGCCTAGGACCATGAGATCCCCGTGGGCGAAGTTCACGAGCTTAAGGGTGCCGAATATCAGCGTCAGGCCAGTGGCCAAGAGCAGATAGATGCTGGTGAAGAGCAATCCGTAGAGCGTCGTGGAGATCAGGTAAGAAGGTATCAGGAAAGCTGCCATCGGCGGCGGTCTAGCTATATGCTATATATAAAGATTAATGCCCATAGCCACAGTCGCGAATTAATCCGAAAGATCATAAAAGGCGCATGGCTACTGCAATTTAAGACGATAGCAGTAATTATGTGCCGGACACTAGCCTGAGATATTTTAGGTGTAATAAAAACAATAAATAAGAAAGGAATGCGCGACTTCGCTGCGTCGTCAAGTCACGGGAATATGCCGAACTGCGGGCTGGCGGTGGCGTACTGGGACGGCCAGACGACCTGCGTGTAGGGCTGACCGCTCGTCGAGTTCCAGAAGACCTCGAGCTCCAGCGGCTGGAGCGACACCTCGTGGAAGCTGTTGAACAGCGTCCCGGTCGAGGATGGCTTCACGAGCACGATCAGCTGCGGGGGCGGCGACATCGTGGCGAGCGCGTTTATCACGGCGGTGTTCTGCGTAGTCCCGGCGTCATGGAGCGCGTATGCAGCGACCCACACGGCGTCATATCCGGAGGCACCCAGCAGATTGCCCTGCTGACCGCTCAGCGCCTTGTAGGTCTGCCTGAATGTCGCCCACTTGGCGTTGATGGTGGCGTTGCTCGTCACGGCGTACTCGGGATAGTTGGTGGATATGAAGGTGCCCGCCGCGTCGGCGCCAGCTGCGCTCGGCCCGTAGAACGACATGTCGTCGACGATTCCGGTGGAGGGTCCCATCACGACACCCTTCAGCGCTGGGACCGCCGCGGCCTGCTGCTGGAAGGCGGCCTCCTCGTTCGGGAAGGAGCCCAGCACGATCGCATTCGGGCTCTCGGTGGCTATCTTGGACAGTATGCTCTGGAACTGTGTGCTGCCGAATGGATAGTACTCGGTATCCACTATCTGTAACTGGTTCTGCCACCCGTTCTTGTATATCGTGTAGTTCAGGCCCCAGAAGTAGTCCTGGCCGTACTCTGTGTTCTGCCCCACGTAGACTATCCTCACCACGCCGCTCGGGCTTATCTGGCTCGCGTAGTAGTGCAGGAACTCAGCGGCCCACTCGCCGTACTGTATCCCGGTGGGCTGGTAGTGGAAGATCATGTACTTCGACGGGTCGAAGTTCGTGAGGTTGCTGGTTCTAGTCGCGAGCGGCGATGAGCATATGAATATCGAGGGCTCGTTATACTGCTGTATCACGGGTATATCAGCTATCGCTACGGCGCTGGCGGGGGTCGTGATCAGTATAGCCGCATGGTCGCTGGTTATCAGGGTGGAGGTCGCTGTGGGACCATCGGACGGGTTAGTCTGATCGTCCTGCCACACAAGGTTGATTGTATAATTGCCGGACCCGTTGGGACCATTCGCCATGTATATACCTCCCTGGGAGTTTATCTGGGATGCAGCCAGCTGGGCGCCCCAGAGGACCTCCTCACCTATTGGCCCCAGTGGTCCAGTGAGCGACTGCTCGAGCCCTACCGTGACCTGTCCCACTATTGCTTGAGTTGGAGTAGGAGTGGGGGTCGGCTTAGGAGGAGGTGGCCTGGTGGCGTAGTAAGCGGCCACGCCTCCCACGACGACCACTATCACCACGACCGCTATTATTGCCCAAAGTGCTGTTCTAGAGATAGCGCTTCTCCTCATCTTCGTCATAGGTGGAGAATAAGTATAATATAAACGTTCCCCTCTAGTATCCTTTGTACTTACTTTAAATGAATATCAGTCGCGCGGCGATCCATCCGACCCGAAGGTCAAAGCTTCCTTACTCATGCCCTGCAAT
>JAGDXL010000012.1:4028-5773 GCA_023256385.1 Nitrososphaerales archaeon | reverse complement strand
AGCTAGCCTCCTCCAACAGCCTACCGACAACCTTCTCCTTCGAGCTGAGCCGTGTGACCGGGAGCGCGTACAGGGTGAGCTTGGCCCCCTCGTCCATGCCCACGGTGCTCACGGTCGCGTACGTGTGGAAGTATGTGGTGCCGTCCTTCATCTTCCCCCTCATCACCATGGGGTCGGGCTCCCCGTAGTACGGCTCCTCCGTGTAGTCTATCGCCACCGCCGGCGGCACTTCCCTCCCCCTGGGCGCGCGCCCAAGGAGCTCCGCGTTCGCCTCGTTCATCGCCTCGAGCGCCTCCATCGGGTCCACCCTCCTCGGCCCCTAGAACAGGGTGTCCGGCGACGGCGCGCGGCGGCCCCCGTCCCTGAGAACCCCCAGCCCGGACTCCGCGTAGGCCCCCCTGGCGGAGATGTGGATCAGGCAGCGCATCAGCGCCTCAGACGAGTAGACCGCGTTCCTCGATGTCCTCCCGTCGACGAGCGCTCCCAGGTGGGACATGAGGACGCCGAGCGCCAAGTTAAAGAGGGTCCTCATCGCGGCCCTGCTGGGGCCCCTCTGGCCCTGCGTTCTTGTACTCATGGCAAAGATGCACGGTCGGAGGGGCCTAGATACGCGTAGCGACGGGCCCGTCGCTCGTGGTAGTGCTATATAACTCGATATTCAGTATCATCTATGAGGTACTTTCGGAAGTACTGGATTAAGGGAGAGGCCCATCTGACAGGATCCGCTTCAAGAGGACATTGCAACCTAATGAATGGAGATGCCTGAGAACCGGTTATGCTGCACATGACGGAATTTAGCATTGATCTCTATGGGAGTGAGGGACCAGTTGTAGATATAGGACGTGCAGGACGCATAAGTCACAATCACATACGATAATAGATTAGTTTTATATGAAAAAATTGAAAATAAGAAAAGAAATAAAAAGAAATCGATGGTTATTCTCCTACCGGCGCCTTATCAGGACCACTATCTCGAGGACCAGCACTATTATGGCGATGACTATCGTCGCGAGCACCATGCTGTTGACGCTGGATATCTGGGCGGCCTCAGACTGCACGGAGCTGAGGGTCGAGCTCATGGAGCTCAGCGAGCTACTCACCGAGCTCAGCGAGCTACTGAGCGCGCTGTAGTCACTGCTGAGCGTGCTGCCCAGGTTTCCAACGGCTGTCTGGAGGCTCGTGAGGGAGCTCTGTATGTTCGTAAGGGTGCCCTGCATGCCAGTGAGCGTTGTGCTCACCGAGCTGACCTGCGAGCTGATCTGGTTGACGGTCGCGTTGATCTGGTTCAGCGTCGTGGTGCCGACGTTCGTTGTGCCGATGATGTTCAGCCACGCGGTGGCCACGAGCACATTAGGCATCGCGCTCTGGTTGACCAGCTGTATCGCGTGGAGCATTGGGTATCCGGCGGCGGATATGGTGTAGGTTGCGTACCCGTAGGGGTTACCCGTGAGGTAAGAGACGTAGGTCGGCACGTTGTCCTGAGCTAGCCTATAATCATCAGGAGTCGTGCTGCCGGATCCCAGCGTAAGAGTTGCGGTACCTGTCCAGTTGCTGGACACCATGTGCCACGTCTCCTGTCCGACCATCAGGCCGTTCAGCGTGGCCGTCACGCTGGAGCCCAGCGATGCAGTGCTCGGGCTCAGAGTTATCGATGGATTGACCGTCACCAGCGCGGAGGCGTTTGTGACCCCACTAGTATCGTTCGCGAACACGTAGTGGACGCCTCCGTAGACGGGGCTTGGGAT
>JAGDXL010000012.1:0-4018 GCA_023256385.1 Nitrososphaerales archaeon | reverse complement strand
CATGGCGCTGAGGGCGCTCGTGGTCGCAGCCTCGGTATTCGTGGTACCGGTGACGTTGAGCGGCTGATACACTATCAACGAGTACGGACTCGTGGATGCATTGTAGAGCTGCACGTAGTGCACCATCGGGTACCCAGCGGCCTGCAGTACAACGCTTGCGGTCGCATATTCATAGGTGACGTTGCCGCCGAACACCGGAACGTTGTCATAGGCGAACCCTACTTTGTAGACGCTGTGTCCCACAGGGACACTTGTCACTTTGTAAGGCGAGTAGGACACGACGATATCAGCGGGGCTGGTGCCGTTGGCCAAGCCATACGCGGTCGCGGTCACCTGAGTGCCCAGCGGGGCGGTGCCCTGCGAAAGCGTCATCGTGGGCGTCAAGAAGAACAACGCGTATGCGGTCGGGTTGGCGTAGTTCGTGGACGCGTTCATCACGTATGTGCCGCCGGCGGCCCAAGTGGGTATCGTGTACTGCGCCGAGAACTCCCCGAGGGAGTTAGTCGTGGTGTTCGCCACGCTCTGGACGGCATCACCCCACCAGACCCATGTCACGTTGGCGACGTTGTTCGCGGAGAACGCGTAACCTGACACCGTCACGGTCTGGCCGGGCGTCGCGGTGTCCGGCGTCACCACGACCTCGGGCCTCGTGGTGCCGTTGAAGTATATGTACGCAAGCGGATCCACTGCCTTTATGTCGTAGGTCCCGTTGGCCACGACCGGCATTGTGACCGTGACGTTGAAGAATCCAGCGGAGTTCGTCGTGGTGGTGACCAAACTCTGCGATCCGAAGTATATGTTGACGGTGGAGCTGGGGTCAAAGTAGTTGCCAGCTATTATCATTTTCTGCGTCTCATAGAGGGGCACAGTGGAGTAACCGGGTACGGTATTGTTAAACGCAGCAGGAGTTGTTGTATAGTTGACGATCGTCGACCAACCGGCTATCGTGGTGTTGTACTCCATTATCTGGACGAACTCCCTCGCGTATTCCGTGAAGGTGTACGTGGGGGTCACGATGCCGGAGGGGATGTCGGTCGCGTTGAAGTATATAGATCCATTCCACACCCTGTTGCCGGCAGGCGTCTCCAGCTTCAGCTCAGGCGCGTTCACCGTCGTGGTGAAGCTGCCGGTGGAGCTCGTGGTCAGCAGCTTGAAGTTAGTGATGTAGCCAGTGGTTCCATTCACGTGATACGTCCAGGTCAGGTTGGCGCCGTTCGTGATGCTGGGCGTGAAGCCCAGGCCGGTCACAGTTATCGAGGTCCCGGCCCCACCGGAAGTGGGCGATATCAATATGTTCGGCAGGACTATTACCACTGCGGAGGAGATCTGGTTGGGCTCCGGATAGGTGAAAGTGGCCTTTATGTAGTAGATGCCACCGAGCACGGGCGCTGGCCCTATTATGGAACCGTTGCCGAGCGAGAATGTCATTCCGTTGTAGGTGACATTGTAGAAGTTCTCGAGCGGACCATTGGGCGACGTGTGCACTGTGGCATTTATTTCACTGACTGGCAGGTTCGCGGCGTAGATGGTATCACCGGAGACCGAGTTCACGTTCGTGTTAGTGGATATGTACAGAGTGACGTTTCCACCAACCATGTAGCTGGGGAACGCGGACATGTTGACGTCGAAATAACCCTGCGGAGATACGGACACCTTATCCACTGCAGTCACATTCCCTTCTGCATACGCCGTCACATTGGACGAGGCCTGAGTATAACTATAGAATGGGTATTTTCCAGTAGGCGCGAATGATCCCAGATAGATGTGACTACTGGACGCCGCGTGTGCGGGCGCCGCCGCGAGTGACAGCGGCGCGTACGCGGATGCAAGCACGAAGAGTACCGGTAGGATGAATGCTAGAGATATCTTAGCGGTTTTCATCTTCGGCGCGACTTATCCACATCCATTTATAACCATTTTGGACAACAGTTCTATGCCCCATTGATCAAATATGGGACACGCGGCGCACGCACACACATCCCGCCCAGTTCGTATCGACCATGTCTTTGCGCTCCATCCGGCCAGCGGCGATACGTTAGCCGTCCATGCCCATGGATAGTCTAATACAGCCGCAGGACCCCGCGTCTGGGCCACCCGCAGCGTGCGGCGCCCTCCCGGACGTCCGGGCAGGTGTTTTCGCTCATTTTCAGTCTCCGTTTTCACGCGTGGTGGAAGGAACCCGCGCCGGCCTTCAACCCCATGACCGCACATTCCCTGATGCGGTGAGTCTAATCCCATGACGATGGTGATGTTCCTCACCGCACGTGCGCGGAATGCGTCATCGCTCGGGCGTCGGGTACACCACTATCAGTCCCCTGGCGCGCGCCATCTCCTTGACCTTCTCAGGGTACCGGTCACTTATGAAGGGCGTCACCACGTAGTGGAGGCCGACCTTCGTGTTCCTGAGCCTCTCGAAAAGCTCTCTCTTCCTCACTAGGACCTGTATGTCGCTCCTCCTGAGGGAGGCGGTTATCTCTACAATCATGACGGCGCCGTCCTTGATTGTCACGTCATATTCTACGTCGGACGGACTGCCGTACACGTAACCTTCATCGTCCTTGAGGACGACGGCCTCGACCTCCCATCCGGCCTCCCACAATATCTCCCTGATCCCCCTCGCGGAACACCTCCTCGTTGACCAGCCCCCAGCTAGCTCCCAGGCCGTTGATCAACGTGACAAGGCGCCTCTCAAGCCTCGCGAGGTCTTCCTTGGTGGCCATCTTCTCCTCGAGGCGCCTTATGTCATCCTTGGTGGCCAAGTCCTTGAAGGGAGAGATCTTCGCCAAGCTATCGTAGATTATCTCGGGATGCCTCAATATTGCCCTCTCGACGATCTCCGGCTTCTCATCGAGCAACCTCTCGACGACCCTCTCGATCTCCTCCACGAAATCTTGGAGGCGTCCGTGATCTATTAAGCATTCCTGAATTCAGCGAGATCTTTCGTTGATGGCTAGGCGCGTCGGAAATGGTCAGCACGCGCTTTCCTCGGCGCTACGCTTTTAACCGTCCATCGCTCCGGGTGCCCCGTGAAGGGGAAGGGGGTCCAGGTCTGGAAGTACTACAAGGTGGAGGGAGGAACCCTCACCAGGCTGAGGAGGGAGTGCCCCAGGTGCGGTCCCGGCGTCTTCATGGCACAGCACGCCGACAGGCTCTACTGCGGAAGGTGCGGACACACCATGTGGCTGAGCTCGAGCTCCGGCTCTGGCTCTAAATCCTCAGGCCAGAGAGGAACTGGGAGAGGACGCCGGCAATAGCCGCACCCTCCCCGGGCTGCAGGAGCGGGCTCAGGGGCGCCAGATACCTCGTGGAGAGCGCCGATCTGAGCGTTGCGACGTCCCCAGTCGAGGAGTACCCCTCGAGGAACGATATGGCGGATTTCCTCACCGCATCCCATCCGCGCCTCCTGCCGAGCGGCGCGAGGAAGTAGAGGAAGCTGGCCACGTCCCAGGGGGCACTTCCCCCCAGCATCGCCTGCTCGCAATCTATCAGGTATATCCGCGCGGCGCCGGGTTGAGAGATGAGGAAGTTGGAGGGCTTCACGTCCCCCAGGGTCACACCGATCGAGTGGAGGCGCCCCATGAGGCGGCCTAGCTCCCTGAACGGCTCCTCCTCGCCGACGGCCTTCTCCAGCACGACGCCCTCCACGTACTCCCTAGCCATCAGAGGTCTCCCGGGGTCCACGAGGAGTATCCTGGGGGTCGAGAGCCCGACCGCCCTGAGGGATCTCGTGAACGCGTACTCCGCGGAGAGCCTCTCCAGCGAGGTGAGGCGCATCTCCCTTATCCCGGCGGCCGCGACCCTGACCATTATCCACTTCGCGCCCCAGGGGGAACCGTAGTCCTTCACGACGATCCTGATCCCCCGGCCGCCGCAGGACGCCTCCACCACCCTGGTCGTGGAGTAGAACTCGCCCAGGGGGCGCGAGCGCGCGCCCCCGCACCCCTCGAGGAGGGGATTGAGTCCCTCCGAGGACAGCATTCCCTCGGGGATTGATAGGAGGCGCGAGGGGCGATCGAGC
>JAGDXL010000030.1:436-5894 GCA_023256385.1 Nitrososphaerales archaeon | reverse complement strand
CGAACCACGGCAGTGCGCACTCCGTTGTCCTCCGGCGCGGGGAAGACCGTGTTATCCGTTGACGTTGATGTGCCCGGCCCCTCGAGCGCCGGGTTGAGTTGTGGGGCCTCGCCCGCGTCGGCGGACATTGATCTTAGATCTGATGATATGTGCACTTAGCCAAAGAACTATAAATATGTTGGCCGAGAACATCGGGCGCAGCGGGATGATGACTTTGCCGAGTACTGATCGATGAGGAGTACTTTCGGCTGACCGTGAACTTCAAGTCGAGAGGAATCGCGTCAGAGGCCACTTCTGAGGTACCAGCCCGCGTCGAGCAAATGCCTGTAGATGTGGCCTTGCCTGGTGGCCCATCCAAGGGGCTCCCACCTCCGGTTCAGGACCGCGTAGACGCCGCAGGGAGCGCGAGAATACCTTATGACGCTCTTCGGAAAGATATCCCTGCCATAGAGGAAGAGCGCCTCGGCGCGCTCGTCCACGATGAGATAGCCCCTGTCCACGTACCCCCAGAGCGCGGAGAGCAACCCCATCAGGGGTTCCATCCTCCCCCTGCAGATACGAGCTATGTGTACCCCAGCCAAGAAGGGTGTCCGTTGGGAGGCCTCGGCGGAGGCAGACGGCTCCACGGCGAAGACCTCGACGCAGTCCTCGCCCGATCCGGCGCACAGGAGGTCCAGGCCGACCAGCCCTCTGGTGGTGTGGCACATGACGGCGGATCTCGCCATGTCCTGCTCCCTATCGGTGCACCTTCTCAGAGCCGCCTTATCCTGCATATCGTGAACCCCTCCGTATTGTGTCTATGAGGATAAAACCTGCGACATGACCGGAGATACGATGGAACCCTGACGCCCGCGTACTCGATCAACCCGGGATCCCCGAAGCCCAGGCCGGCGTCCACGACGGAGAAGCCGTCCAGCGACTCCAACACGGACGACACCACCAGCTCGTTTTCCTCGAAGTTAGTCGAGCAAGTGGAGTACACGAGCTCTCCGCCCTCCCCGAGCGATTTGAGCGCGGATTCCAACAGCTCCACCTGAAGGCGCGCGGCGCGCTCCACTTCGTCCTGGGGCCGAGCTCTCCTTCCCCTGGGGAAGGGCATCAGGCCCTCGCCGGTACATGGCGCATCCAGGAGCACGCGATCGAAGTTCCCCAGCGACGAAATTCCGCGGGCGTCCATCAAGTATGCCACGATGTTGAACGCGCCGAGTCTGCTCGCGTTCGCCTTGAGCGCCATCAGCTTCCTCTCGCTCACGTCGAGGGCGATAACTGGAGAGTGCGGGTTGTGCTGCGATATTTGCGTGGCCTTGCCGCCAACCCCGGATGCGGCATCAGCTATGCGCGAGGCGTCCTCGGGAGATAGAGCCAGCACCGGGAGCATGGACGCCGGCCCCTGTATGTAGAAGAGCCCCACCAGATGCTCGTGATATGCCGCGAGCGCCACCGAGGAATCCTCTATCACCAGCCCGTACGGCGCATGCTTGTACGGTCTCACGGAGGCTCCCTTGGCCTCGAGCCTCTCAGCGAGCTCGTCCCTGTCTATTCTGGTGGTGTTGACCCTGACGGTCCTCATCACATCGTCCTCGCGCGCGCCCAGGAATTCCTCCGCCTCCCGGCGGGATCCCAGAAGCTCCACGTACCTGGCGACCTGATCCGCGGGCAGTCCATACTTGTCCGCGAGATCGGACGGGCCGCGCAGCGATTCGCGGATGCGGGACAGGCCCGCGTCTAGGCGCTCCAGCGCCGACATCAACTCACTCCTTGGATATTATGCTGACGGAGCCGTCCGGCAGCAGATAGATCTTCACGTCCTCCACAAGCACACCATCGCTCACGACGCCCCTGAGGGCACCGCTCAGCTGCGCCATCAGGGTCGGCATGTTCACGGATAGCTTGACGCCGGAGGAGTTGGCGCTGTTCACCACCAGCGGCGGCACGTCGACGAGGCGGGTGCCCTTGGGGACTACTATCTCCTCGCCGGCGATGGAGGACGCGGATTCGAGCGTCTCTTTCGCAAGCCTTATATTTCTTATAGCTCTTTTCTCCAATATCATTACATTCTCTTTCGTAGTCCCTATGGATTTTGCTATCTCGTCGTAGCTCATGCCGCTTCTCCTCATGCGAAGGATCTCCAGTTGTCTCTCGGTAAGGAATCCGCCGGTCCTCCTGCGCCCCTTCACGCGAATGCCACGGGGCTGGCGGTGATTTAAACATTTTTGCTTAGCGAATTACGCTGAACTCGCGGAACTCCCCGATGTACGGTTCCTCGACCTCGTCCACGCGATCCACTCTAGCAGCTGGAGGGCCCCTCCTAGCCCATTCCGCGAGCGATCTCACGGAGCGTTCATCGCCCTCCAGAACCGCCTCGACGCGCCCATCGGGTAGATTCCTCACCCAGCCGCGAACACCCCTAGCGTCGGCCTCCTCCTTCATGGCGGACCTGAAGAAGACCCCCTGCACCCTGCCGGATATCCAGAGGTGCAACCTGACGTTGCGCGGCGCCTGCATGGCCCGTGCTATCCGGGTGGAGGCAATTATCCATTACGTGCCACTTCGGTTTTACGAATGTTAATGTTCAGGCATGAGTTAAAAATAAAATTTTAAATTTTATTTTCATATCGCGCTTAGGAGGGCGAGCAGCGAGTGCAGGACGCTGAAGAACGCCGTCAGAACCATGCCCGCTGGGAAGAGGCCGCCGGCGGTTCCTATTACCTTGTCCACGGTAACTATGGCCGCGGCGAAGACCACGGAGACCGTGTTCACGACCTTTATCAGCGGATTGAGCGAAGGACCGGTTGTGTCCTTGAACGGATCGCCTACGACGTCGCCTACGACGGCATTCTTGTGGGCTGGGCTGCCCTTGCCGCCGAGCGATGGATCCCTGTTGGCCTCTATGTACTTCTTTGCGTTGTCCCATGCGCCGCCGGCGTTCGCCATGAGGAGCGCCCTGGGGAAACCTATTATTATCGTGCCCAGTATCAGGCCAACGAGCGCCACCCACCCGATCAATAGCCCGATCAGTATGGGGAGCGCGACCGCCAGAAGTCCAGGCAACATGAATTCGCCCAGAGCGTGCCTGGTAACTATGTCCACCGCCCTTGAGTAGTCCGGCTTCGACTTGCCATCCAGTATGCCGGGTATCTCGCGGAACTGCCTGCGTATCTCCTCCACGAGCTCCATCGCCGTCCTGCTGACTGACATGAGGGTCCTGCTCGAGAACAGGTAAACCAGGACCGCCCCCAGGAATGCTCCGATCAGGAGGTCGGGCTCCATCACGGACGTTCTGCCGAAGGCCTGCTCTATTATGTAGGAGGGAGCTGAGCCCGGTGGAACTATCCTCTCCACGACCTCGTACACGAACCCTATGAAGAGGACCAGCGCCGCGAGCCCGGCGGAGGCTATGGCGTATCCCTTGGTGGTCGCCTTGGTCGTGTTTCCTATGGCATCAAGCGTGTCGGTGGCATCCCTGACCTCCGGAGGCAGGTCCGCCATCTCCGCAAGGCCGGACGCGTTGTCCGAGACCGGGCCGAACGAGTCAAGCGTTATCACTATGCCTGCCATGGAGAGGAGCCCGACTGAGGCGGCCGCCGTGCCGTAGATACCGGCCATTATCGGCGTGGGCACGCCGACGAGGCGGTATCCCAGCGCGAAGCTGGCGCCGAGGACCAGGGCTACCACTATCAGCACCGGGACCGCGCTGGATAACCCGTAGGAATAGCCCGCAACTATCACGTTGGACGCGCTTATCGTCGATTGTTTTGCTATGTTTTTCACGGGCGCGTGCGTGTAATGGGTGTAGTATTCAGTAATGTGAAGGACCGCGATGGCAGTCACCATCCCCAGGAAGTCGCTGATCACTATGGCCGCGGACTTGAGCGTGACGCCGAACAGTAGCACGGATATTATCGCGACCAGGATCACCGTCACGGCCGTCGCGACGTAGAGCGATGCGTTGAGCTTGCCCATGGCGCCCTCAGCCCCCTCCGCGCGGCCCCTGACCACCTGCATCCCAAGCAACGCGCCTATCAGCGCGGAGGCCCCGGCGAGGAGCGGAAATTCGGCGAAGCCCACGGGCAGCCTGAAGACGGCGGCGAGGAACATCGCGCCCGTCAGGACCACCACGAGGCTTTCATAGACGTCGCTTGCCATTCCCGCGACGTCGCCCACGTTGTCGCCCACGTTGTCGGCGATGGTCCCGGGGTTCCTAGGATCGTCCTCCGGTATCCCGGCCTCCACCTTACCGACGATGTCCGCGCCCCAGTCAGCGGCCTTCGTGAAGATGCCGCCGGCCACCCTTATGAAGAGGCTCATCAGGCTGGCGCCGAACGCCGCCGGTATCAGCGCCTCACCCCACTGGGGTATGACCTGGTATGCTAGGAAAAGTATTGATATTATGAGGAGGGCTATGCTCGCCAACATCGTGCCCATGACGCTCCCGGCCCTGTACGATACCCTCAGTGCGCCGCCAAGCCCCTCTTTCCTAGCTGCCTGCGCGGTTCTCGAGGCACTGCGCGTGGTTATGTACATTCCGATGTACCCAGCGAGGCCGCTACCCAGCGCCCCGAGGGCGAACGACACTATTGCCAGTGCCGCCATTACGCCGCTGTGGAACCCCAGATAGTACGCGGCGCCCACCAGAATCGCCAGTATTACGCCCACGGGGAATATGGTCCGATATTCCCTGGCCAGGAATGCCCTCGCGCCCTCGGCTATCAGGCCGCTTATCTCCTTCATTTTATCTGTACCGGGATCCTGCCTGAGGACCCAGGCAGCGCTCCAGCCTCCATACGCGAGCCCTATCACTGAGATCAACAACGGCAACAACATTATGTACTCAAACATTCGCTTGCTGAGCCGAGGCACCTCTTTTTTAACTTTAATATTGTGAGTACTGGCTCCGTCAACTTTAGGTCACGTGCACATCACTCCTAGCCGAGGGGGACTATCCGCCCCAGGATCCTGCCGAACTCGGATCGATGGAATCTCAAGGTTTCAATCCTACATTAGTCCGATTTCAACGCTTTGGGGGCTCAAAGTAGCACAGGAGGCGGAGGATCCATGAGTTTCAATCCTACATTAGTCCGATTTCAACATGAGCATACGGATCGTTCGGCCGAGCGCCGTCGCGGGAGCTGGACCGCGCCAGCTCGGTGATGGACCCCCAGAAGCCCATGCAAATGTGAGCTCATGTATACTTATTTGCGTATCTCGATGGGAATGGGCGCGAATTGATGATGCCTCTATCCGGGTGGATATCCACTTACTCGACGATCCATGGAGACTATCAGCGCGAAGTGCTGCGATCGGTACACGTGATGTCCTAGAGAGCACCTGCTGGCTCTACTAAGATGATGTATGAGAAGAAAAATTGTACAATAACACCCGCAATCGTGACGCTATAGCGTTATAAATCGAGCAGTGACGTGGTGTATGTCCATGAGATGCCCGCCCAATCTGGAGA
>JAGDXL010000030.1:0-426 GCA_023256385.1 Nitrososphaerales archaeon | reverse complement strand
GGCGTAGATCCGTTCAGACATCCGGCTGTGATGGAGTGGCACGAATACCTCTTCACCAGATGGTCGTCCCATAGGAGAATCGCGCTGTTTATGCCCTGTACGGCGAAGAAACCATATGGTAGCTCCCCGACGCATAAGATAGCCTACGCCATCGCTGGGCCGCACGTGCAAGTGTACAGCATCTCGGAGCCTATGCTGCTCGTCCCCAGGGAGTTCGAGGAGTGCTATCCGTTCAACGGGTATGACTATCCACCGGAGCTCATGACGGAGGAGGAGAGGGAGGAGTTCGTGGAACTTCTCTCGAGGGCCCTCTCATCAGCATCGAAATACCATGAGCACATGGTGGCCGTCCTTCCATCTCATCATCGCCGCGTCTTGGAGGAGGCCTCCAGCTCTGCAGGTGTGGATGTCGAGATCCATCCCTAT
>JAGDXL010000020.1:13361-42528 GCA_023256385.1 Nitrososphaerales archaeon | reverse complement strand
AGCGATGGCAGATGGGGGGTTGGGGTTTATTGGATTGACGAGGGCGGCTCCGAAGATCCTGTCGAATTCAAGGATTTTGAGTATTTAGAGGATTACATGTATGATTTTAAGGAGTTCTTTGTGGAGCCCTACAGGCTCCACATGGAGGGGGAATGAAAAAATGAAGTGCGCTAGACTTTTGTCTAGGATCTACACTGCGTTGGAGATGGCGGTTAGTAGTCCTTGCCACCCTATCGTATTCGTGCACGTGCCCGCGTACGACACGCGGGCCGTGTTTGCTGATACCTTTGGATTTCCGCCTGAGTTGTACGATCGTCTCGGGACGGCGGAGATCGCCGTTGAATATCAGGAGAATTCGGGAAATTTCAGTCTCCGCGTATATTGGTACGGGTCGGACGAGTGGATGCACCTTACTCATGGAACCGAACGCGAGATTGTTGCCTTCATACTGAAGTATTTTGGGAACTACATAACGGCTCCAGTGAAGTTCACGTGGGAGGAAGCGGAATGACACTCGGTACGTATGCCACAATTAAGATGTTGGACAGGGCGTCCTCGGTCATGGCGAGCCACATAGCATCGGAGGGAGGTGGAGTGGAGGTCGCGGTGGAGTACTCGGAGGACTTCGCGTACTCGGTGGCCAGGTACCTCAGGGGGATATCGGAGGTGGAGGTCGCGATACCGGATCCGTCCAGGGTGGATCCGCAGGAGGTCGTGGCGCTCGTCGAGATGGGCGCCAGGGTGAGCTTCGGACGCTCGGGGAGGGAGATGGGATACGCGAACTCCCTTTCCGTGGAGGGGCTGAAGACGATAGCGCTCGAGGTCGCCGAGAAGTCCCCCCGCGTGGAGCGCATCGTGGTGCCCGCGGAGACGGGGCTCCTGGCACTCTCGATCTGGAAGGGGCTCAGGGACGCGGAGAATGCAGGGGCCGTGGCGGATCTGGAGGTGGAGGTCGCGATCCTGAGGGGATCCGGGATGCCGGACGTCCTCTCCCGTATCCGCGGGGTCGCGGTGCACGAGGTCGACCCGGAGGACGCGGTCAGGGGGCTCGTGGAGCTGGCGAGGGCCGGGATAAGGGCGAAGGTGCTCTCGGCCGCGGCGTTCGCGCTCGCGGAGGAGCTGGGGAAGGGGCTCGCGGTCATCACCGCCTCCCAGCGCAGGCCCCAGATACGCCGCCGCGGGGAGTCGGCGCTCATGGCGGACGTGGCGCGCGCCGTTGGGGAGATGGGTGAGGCATCCGCGTACGACCTGTGGAGGGAGCTGAGGAGGTACACCCTGAGGGGGATCTACAAGGCGGTCGAGGCGCTGGAGGCCGAGGGGGAGCTGTGCGCGCGGCACGTGGTGAGGGGTGGAAGGAAGGTCAGAGTCTACTCGAGGTGCGTCGAGGGAGACGGATGACGTCAGTCGACTATCGCCACGACCCTCGTGGGGGCGCCGTCCAGGTCGCGCAGCTTCATGGGGAGTGCCACGAACCGGGCGCGCGCGTACCTGCGGCCGGCCAGGACCTCCTCCAGGTTCGCCACCTCCTCTATTATCAGTATCCCGTTCGAGAGGAGTATCCTGTGGACCTCCGTCCCCGTGTCAGTTATCGGGCCCATGGTCGGGGTCCTGTCACCCCACCCGCCTATGCTCATGGCCTCGGTGGCGACGAGCGAGATCCCCCTCTCCACGAGGTACTTCGCACCGTCGACCGACAGGTAGGGCCACATGAAGAGGTACCTCCTGTTCATCCCCCTGAGGAGGTCCCAACCGGTGTGCATGAAGAGCATGTCGCCCCTCCGGATCTCGGGCTCGAACTCGCGGAGGTCCTCCCTCGTTATGGGCTCCCCATCCCCCTTGTGGGTGAGGTCCACGACCAGCCCGTCGCCCATGAGCCTCCGCGGATCTATCGCGCTTATGGGCTCCCCGTCCTCCAGCATGTGGGACGGAGCGTCCATGTGGGTCCCGTGGTGGGTGTTCATGTGTATGTCCCTGAGCCTGTAGCCGTCGACCTCCATCAGCTTGGCGTCCTCGACGCAGAAGCGGCTGTTAGTGGGCCACGATGGCATCCCGTGGTACATCTCGTGCGTGAGGTCGATTACCCTGGAGCCGCGCAGCTCTATCCTCCGACCGGCAGCCATCTTCATCTCAATCTCCCTCTCCGTTCCCATTCCCATCACCATTCACTCCCACTTTATCACCGACTTTATCTCGCCCCTGGGCTTCTCGGCAAGGATCGGCGGAGCCTCCTCGGGGGACACGATCGCTGTTATCATGGACTTGAGCACCCCGGGATAGGAGTCCTTCCAGCTGGACAGGTAGCTAAGCGCCCTTATGTAGTGCTCCTTCGCCCCGTCCACAGTCCCGATCACAGTTATGTTCCTCTCCACGATGTCTATCACGTCCTGGCCGCTCACGGGCTCGGACCCCGACGGCGCAGTGCCGAAGAGTATCGCGACGCCGTTGGGCCTGAGGGCCCTGATCCCGTCCAGCGCTACGTTGGGGCTCCCGGAGGTCTCGACGAACACGTCGGAGGGAGGTATCGGCTTCGACCTGTCCTCGCGCAGGAAGTACTCGGCCCCTATCTTGGAGGCCATCTCGGAGAGGGTCCCGTTCGGGTCGTGCCTGCTGAAGATCTTCACGTCCATCCCCACGGAGTTGAACATCATGGCGAAGAGCATCCCTATGGGGCCCGCCCCAGCTATGGTCACGGTGAGGCAGGAGCGGGATCCGTCCCTGCAGTTCGTTATCGCCCTCCTGGACACGAGGTCGTAGACGTCGTAGGCCTTCACTATGTTCTTGAGGGGCTCCGTGAGCACCGCGAGCATGCCGAGGGACTCGTCCTCCACGCGCACCAGGTAGGTGGGGTCGTCCGTGAAGTAGTCCCTCATGAACCCGTCGAGGCCCCTTATCCCGGCCTCCACGAAGTCCCCGTCGCTGCAGTTGTCCTGCCTCCCTATCAGGCAGTTCAGGCACTTCCCGGGCCTCCTGACCATCGGCACTACGAGCGAGCCCTTCCTGAGCTTTATTCCAGGGTCAATGTCCTCCACCCTGGCGAGCGCCTCGTGGCCTATTACGAGCGACGCGGACCCTGGGGGAGGGCGCACGAACGAGAGCTGGTTCCCGACAAGTCCCCTGTCTGTGCCGCAGATCCCCGTGTAGAGGGTCCTGAGGAGGACCTCCCCCTTCCTCCTCTGCGGCTCGGGCACCTCGACGAGGGATGCCCCGGGAGTTCCGACCTTTATCGATATGGCTCTCACGGCCCATCCCCGCACGCCGCGCTAGATACACCTTGCGGGAACCCGGAGAGCCTCTCGTCCATCTCAACGGCAGTTATCAGGAGCTCCGCGTGCGCCCACGCGAGCGGGGAGGCCGAGAGCGGGGACCCGTCGTATGGGTTCACCTGCTCCGAGAGGACCCCGGACCCCTGCGCGTGCGATGACACCCACCTCATGGCCTCCATGGCGCGCGGCACATCGCCCACCCTCAGGTAGTACCTCGCGAGCCAGAGGGTGGTTATCACCCATGGATTCCCGGGTATGGATGGATCCTCCTTCACCCTCATGTACTGGTCGCCCTCGTACCTCGCCAGTCCCCCGATCCCCCGGATCCAGAGCCTCGACCTGAGCTGGTCGACGGTGGAGCTGACGCGCGGATCTGATGGATCAAGGAGCCCCATGAGGGGCACCGCGAGGAGGGCGCTGTCGAGCGTGAAGTCAGGCCTGCCGTCTATGATGGCGCGGGCGAACCTTCCCAAGTCCTTCGAGTAGAACCTGTCCACGAAGGCCCCCCTCATCCTGGAGGCGGCGGACCTGTACCTGGAGGCCGACTCCAGCGCCGCGTAGACGGCGGCCACCGTGTGCGCGTGGATCCCGTAGCGCTCCTCCCAGAGGTCGTAGCTCTCCCTTGGGAGCCCGTCGTCGCCCACGAACCCGGACATGAAGTCGGCGGCCTTGACGACCAGGCCTTCGTAGTAGGGGGCCAGGAGCGCGACGTCGTTGCGCCTCCTCACGTACTCGCCGAGCGACCAGACGACCAGCGCGGTCTCGTCCTCCTGGATGTTCATTATCGTGCGGCCCCTGATCACCATGGGGAGCCAGGTGCTCGCGAGCTTCCCGTCGACGTAGTACTTGTGGTGAAGGTATCCCTCATCCGATATGGAGTAGTTCATCAGGTCGAAGAACCGCATCGCCGTGGAGCTGTGGCCAGCCATGCTGAGAGCGTACGCGGCTATCGCGCCGTCCCTGGGCCACACATAGTAGTAGCCATCGCGGTTCACCTTGAGCTGGTCGCTGTCGAGGGACGCGGCTATTCCGCCGGCGGCGTTCAGGTGGGTGGCGAGTATGAAGAGGGAGCGCTTGAAGAGGTACGGGTAGTCCCCGCCGAGCCTTATGGACCTCCTGGATGACCAGTAGTCCCAGTAGTTGGACGTCCTCCTGAGCATTGAGACGAGCCGGGACCAGTTGAGGCTCCCGCCGAGGGAGGCGACGGACCTCATATCGGGGCCGCAGGCCACGAAGTAGAAGAAGGACTTGGAGCCGTGGGGCTCAAGCTCCGCCGAGTACCCTATGACGGAGTCGACGGACCCGTTGGCGACGGGGTTCATGGAGAGCCTCCCGTCCTCGGCGTCCTTCCAGGTGCCCGCCAGCCCCCCGTGCTCCTTTATCCCGACAGCGTACTGGTCTATCCCCCTTCCGTCCTCGCCGATCGCGGATGCAAGGAAGTAGCGGGCGCCCTTGTAGTGTATGACGGCGTTCAGCGTCGGATCGTAGATGCCAGTGTCCCCTATGTCGTTGCCGTAGATGTAGAAGTTCTGGTGCATGAAGGCGGAGAAATTCCTCTTGGAGCCCGAGAGGTCCCTCACGGTCACGAGCCTGGCATAGACGTCCTCCAGGAGGTCCACGAAGTCCTTCGTCACCACCTCCACGCCCATGCCCTCCGGCGCGTAGAGGGCCCGGGACACCATTGTGTCCCCCGCGTAGTCCATCTCCCTGAGCGTGGACCCGTCGAGCCAGCGGAATCTTCCGTCCACGGAGATGCCGAACATGAAGGGGTGGCCCACGGAGTGGTTGTCGCGGGCGGCCTTCGAGTAGTAGAAGTCGACGACCCAGTGGTTGGGATCGAATGCGACTATCACGCGGCCATTTCCTAGGGGGGTATAGCGGACCATGCGATGCCGGAGGACGCAGTCCAATTAATAGTTGTGTCCATGGGCGGGAAGGTAGGAGGGTTCCGCGCTTGGGTCAGTCGTCATCCGCGTGAGCTGAAAGGTGCCCGGAGGAGCGTCCGCACTCCTTCGTGGATCCCAGTTCGCTCTCGCTGTCGCTCCCGAACCTCCCAATAATGTGAGCTACTCCTCGGCTAAAGCCTCGGAGCTTCCCGGCTCATTGCCCCACCTTCCACTCCAGAGGGAGCGGTGGAGGGCGAAGCTCCACGGGCACAACGGGCGGCCCGCCCTGAGCGCCCGTGCCGCCTCATAGTCCGCGTATGTGCGGAACCTCAGCCCCACAGTGGACATTGGCATTGCCACACTCACGCTAATTCCTGAGCATCGGGAAGTCCGTGTATCTCCTCCCTGAAGAATCGGAGTTTTACTACCACTGCTTCCCCTAAACCCCTAACAAGATATAACTTCAAATTGATCAAACGATACGTTAAGTTATCCGTGCAAAATTTTTATACATAGAAAGAATTCCTTACCATTATAGATGGAATAAAATTACCTAACTGGATTATCTTAGATAATCAGCTACGATATTCGACATAAATGCCCGTAATTTATTTGTAAAACTATTGGTCTATCACGATCTAAATTGCTAATTTTATATCTCATACACGCTACATAGCGCAAAGCCTTATCTTTTAGATGCTGCAAGAATATTATGGTGGGGACCTTGATGGAGGCCAGGAGCAGGACGACGAGGTGGGAGGTCAGGATAGACCCCGGCAGGTGCAAGGGCTGCGGAATCTGCGTCGCTGCATGCCCGATGGGCAACCTCAGGCTCTCGGACTCGGTCAACGGCCTAGGCTATCACTACATAGAGTGGAGCTACGAGGGCACCGTGGGCCCGTGCACCGGGTGCACCGCGTGCTACTGGGTCTGCCCGGAGTACTCGATACTCGAGATAGTGGAGGCAGGGAGGGAGGAATGACGGAGGTAGAGGGGAATAGGGAGAAGGGAGAGGGAGGAGGACTGGAGCTCCTCAGGGGGGCTGAGGCGATAGGGCTGGCTGCCCTCATGTCGGGCGTAGAGGCGTACTTCGGCTACCCGATAACGCCCAGCTCCGAGATAATGGAGTTCATGGCCTCCGAGCAGGGGGATCCCAGGTTCCCCCGCTACAGGGCGTTCGTCCAGGCCTCGAGCGAGGTGGAGGCTGTGAACATGCTCATGGGGGCGGGCGCGGTCGGCCACCTGGCAATGACCGCCACCTCGGGGCCGGGGCTGAGCCTGATGGCGGAGGGCATCTCCTACTCCGTGGGAACTGAGTTGCCTTTCCTGATAGTCGACGTGAACAGGGGAGGCCCCGGGCTGGGGAACGTCGAGCCGGAGCAGAGCGACTACGCGTTCGTCACCAGGTCCCTGGGGCACGGTGGCTCCAGGGCGATAGTGCTCGCGCCGCAGGGCGTGGAGGAGGCGATGGAGCACGTCAACAGGGGATTTCGCCTCGCCTTCGAGTACAGGATCCCGGTCGTGATCCTCACGGATGCGATAATAGTGCACATGAGGGAGACCATAAGGATCCCAGCCATCGAGGAAGTACGTCCTCGCGAGCTCGAATGGACCGCCAGAGGTAGAATAGGTGGGGCACGGCACCTGCTTACCTCCATGTACCTCGAGCCGCACGAGATGAGGAGCCATAAAGAGGCCCTGATGAACAAGTGGAGAAGGATAGAGACAGAAGTCAGGGACTTTGAGTGCATCATGTGCGATGACGCGGATACGCTGCTTATCGCGTACGGTGTGGCCGCCAGAAAGGCGAGGGGCGCAGTAGCGGATCGTCGGAAGCGTGGAATGAGGTTGGGGCTCTTCCGCCCAGTGACACTTAACCCGTTTCCATGGGAGGAGCTGGAGAGCGCTGCCGAGGGAAGGGAAGTAGTAGTGGTTGAGATGAGTGAGGGACAGCTGTACGAGGATGTCAGCGCTAGGCTGGGCCCGCTAGTAAAATCCATCGCCGTTCCTGGCGGGGAAATAGTGGACGTCGAGGAGGCGCTAGCGTGATGGAGGCCGTGCGCATATCATCCATACGCCAGGGTATGCCCACTCCTTACTGCCCGGGATGTGAACATGGAATACTTCTCAAGTTGATAGCAAGGGCACTGGAGGAACTGGGCCTTGCTGAGAGGGCTGTCATGGTAGGATCTGTTGGATGCTCGTCCCTTGCATATGAGTTCCTAGACGTGGACTACGTCCAGGCGCCGCATGGAAGAGCCCCCGCCCTAATGACCGCAATTAAATTACTGGAGCCCAATTTAACCGTGTTCTCCGTACAGGGAGACGGCGACGCTGGGGGAATAGGAATAGGCGAACTGATCAGCGCAGCCAATAGAGGTGTGCCGATCACGGTACTAATGTATGATAATATGGTGTTCGGGATGACCGGGGGGCAGATGTCGCCGACCACCCCTATGGGAATGACGACCACAACTACGCCGAGGGGAAGAGGAAGGGGGGCAGAGGGCCCTCCCGTCGACATATGCGATGTGCTATCTTCGCTGGAGGGACCCGCCTATTTAAGGAGGGTCATCATCGCTCCGAAGCCCATCAAAAGAGGTGAGAACCTCTCGTACTCGTTTAAACCTGTGATGGACTCGTATCGGGCAATACTGTCGGCGTTCAGGGCACAGATGAAGGGTGGGTTTTCATTCGTCGAATTCATGGGCACGTGCAATGTCAACTGGAAGATGACCGTTGATGACGCCAAGGTCTACACACATGAGGTCGTGTCCAAGGTGCGGCCGCCTAGGCTGTGCCGGGATAGGTTGGGGGTGGACACTTGAGGATAACTGCGCTCATATCAGGCAGGGGAGGTCAAGGAGTGGTTGAGGCCGGGAACCTGCTGGCACTTGGATTCATGTACGCCGGAATGCACGCGACCGTAGTTCCAACTTATGGCCCCCAGACCAGGGGAGGGCGCGTAGAGAGCGCGGTGGTTGGATCGTCGGAATCGGTGGACGATCCGCTGCCATCGAGGTATGACGTGGTGCTACTGGCGGACCCACTGGCACTGAAGAGATGTGAGCGCGTAGAGCGCGAGGGACTTCTGCTGATCAATTCATCCTTGATAGATCAACGCATTGAGGCCGATGCGCGTGTGATACGCGTTGAGGCCACTAGAATCGCCGAGCGCGTAGGGCAGGAGCTTCGGGAGCCCCGTATACTGACAGGCACAGTTTTATTGGGAGCCCTGTCTGGTGCAGGATACGTTCCACTCGAGTGGTTGATCAACGCCTCCCGGACCCGCTTCCAAGATCCTAGGATTTTGGAGGCAAACCTGAGTGCTCTGAGGTCCGGGGTTGAATCGGCATTGATCCGATGAGTACTCCGATCAGCTGATCGTCAGGGAGCGTTATTTCCTCATATGTCCCCCAATATTTCGACGCTAGAACTGAGCGTATATGCTTGCATGGAGACGGCGTTCCGCGCGCGAGCCTAAATGAGAAATCCGGGCATGTGCACATAGGAGGATCTAGTGACACGAGGTATTCTAGGGCGCTCCCCGAGGCCCAAAGGTGAAGTCCGCTCGGGATGAAGGTCACCCTTGCAACCCTCACACCCTCCGGCAACGTGCTGAAGGGCGCGGCGAGCTATTTATGCTTGCGCATGCATAATGGATTTGTGATGGGGCTGGCCGGATTTGAACCGGCGACCGCCGGCGCCCGAGGCCGGCAGCCTACCAGGCTAGCCCACAGCCCCCATCTGGTGGGGCCGGAGGGATTTGAACCCCCGATCTTCGGGTTGCCCCAGCTCCAGAGGTTCATCATCCCTCGCGGTCAATTCCCCCTTTGACCTCTGGAGCCCGACGCCTTGCCTGGCTAGGCAACGGCCCCACAATTCATGCCCAAATGCCATGGCCTAAAAATGTTACCTCGCAAGATCTATCCCTGCCGTTACACATAGCGAGTTAAGTTGGAGGACATTACTATGAGGAGTATAGGAAAGAAATATTTTAACCATCAACGGAATATGTAGTAAACCAACCATTTAATGACGATTTGGGTAGTCATATTCGGACTTCATATGAGTGAGCTACTTAATTCGCCCACCACAAGGATCACAGATGATGGGGCTCCACGGGCGCTGCGGGCGATTCCTGCTCCGTAGAGCTCGATGCGCGGGCCAGACTTGAGTATCCGCACGGCCGCATCCTACTTGTATGTGCAGAATCTTAGCTCGCGATGAGTGTGATATAATAACATACAATATTAAATTTAAACTTTATATAATAGGCGCTAGATTCCGCCTGAAGGCAGGGTTTCTGCCATCCTTAACCCCCATTCTTATAAACCCATTTTCCTTAATGATTGGCGCCGCGGTAGCTCAGCCTGGGAGAGCGCCCGGCTGAAGACCGGGATGTCGTGGGTTCAAGTCCCACCCGCGGCACTTCAGTCCTTTGGTAAATTGATGAAATTTCCAATTTTTGATTAGTTGGATGCGCGCGGAGATAATGACATTATCTCCCTTTGTGGAGGCCATGCCGTTCGCGGGGGTCGGCACGGCCCTGTTACGATCCACTACGAATGAAAGCGGTCTTAGCCTACTATGGACGAGAACTCCGGAGCCGCGCCTCAGCATGTTGAGCGCGATCGATCTGGGTTTGGTCATGATATTGATATATCCTTGGAAATCGCGCGAAGAAGAGACTTAGCTATCGTGAGTTTTTGCACGTCATTTGCGCCTTCATATATGGTGGTTATCATCGCATCTCTTAGATACCTCTCTACTAGCGATTCCTTGTCCACACCAACGCCACCATGAATAGATATAGCGTCCTTTGAAATTTTAACTGCTGCCTCGGTCGCGTAGTGCTTCGCGATCGAGGAGGCCAACACGAATTTGGGATCGCCGGACTCGGCGAGGTTGGCAGCCCAGTACGTGAGTAGCCTGGCAGCCTCCAGCTCCATTAACATTTCCGCTACCTTGAATGAGACGCCCTCGAACGCGATTATCGGACGCTCGAACGCATTTCTCTCGGTGGAGTACTTGAACGCCGCCTCGAACGCACCCTGCGCTATTCCAACGGCCTGAGCGGCTATGAGTATGCGGGAATAGTCGTAAGTGGTAAGGACTACCTTGAAGCCCTCCCCGATCTTGCCGAGCACATTAGAGTCGGGAACCTCCACGTCGTCGAGCAGGACCTCGCTCGGATGCTCGCCCATGAGCCCCATCACGTTGAATTTCTGACCTATGCGCAACCCAGGATGGTCCCTCTCGACTATGAAGGTGGTTATTCCCCTCCACCGCTTTCCGGGCTCTGATGGGGATGTCCGCGCTGATACCAAGAAGAATTGTGCACGATCTGCGTTTGATATGAATATCTTTCTGCCGTTTAGAATCCACCCGGATCCTGAGCCGGATCTCTTGGCCGTCGTGGATATTCCGGCCACATCGCTTCCGGCACCCGGCTCCGTGTTCGCGTGTGCGGCGAACACCTCGCCCTTGGCCACCGGTGGCAAGTACCTGCTCTTCTGATCAGCAGTTCCGAACATCATTAGGGGATCTATGAACAATCTGTTCACTAGGAGCATGGTCCCGAAGGCGGGCAGAACCCGGGAGACCTCTTCCGACATTATCGCCAGCTCCTTGAAGCCACCGCCTTGACCTCCATACTCGGGTGGCACACCAATGCCCATTAGGCCCAGTGCCTTCGCGCCTTCTATCAACTCGACCGGTATTTTGTCAGCAGATTCCACGTCCTTCACGCGCGGCCTCAGGGAATCCTCGGCGAATTTTTCGACGGTTCTACGGAACATCTCTTGGTCCTCCGTAAATTTGACCTCGAAGTCATTCGACTCGTCGAATGGAAATGAGCCCATTGAGGTTATCTAGCGGCCGCCAATATTTATAGTTCTTTACTCAACTTTGACGTATAAATAAATTTATTTTAAATAAACACGCCCTCCATCCTCATGTATATGTTCACGGCGGCGTTCAGCTGCCCGTCGATCCTCAGGCCGCACGCCTCGCACTCGAAGACTGCTCCCCTCAGGTCTTTATCCACCCACCCGCATCTGGAACACGTCCTCGAGGTGAGGCGCGGGTCGACCTCGACCGCGCCGCCTCCCATGGAGACCCTGGCCGCTATGCCCCTCCAGTCCGTGTCAGCTATCCTGCGGTTCCAGGAGCGCGAGTGCGTCAGCATGCCGCCCTTGTCGAGCCTCTCGAACCCGTTCACCTCCCCCAGCCCGCGGATGGCCTTCGAGATCTTCACCTGGTGGTTCCTCGCCCCGTCCCTCCATGCTTCTCGAGTAACTTCCTCCTGGCCCCAAACCTCGACATAGTCGAAGACCAGGAGAAGTTTGTAGCTGAACCACGCTCCAATACCATAATAGCCTTCCACATTAATCAGTAGCGACACAATAAACCGTATTACATGCTCACGCATCGGCTTGAAGTATGAGTTTGGAAGTTCTGAAGGATCTCCTGGAAATGGATCCATTCCTGAAGCTGCTCGGGGTGAAGGTGGAGCATATCGAACCCGGAAATTGCACTCTTCGCCTAGATTTCAGGGAGGAGCTGACGCGGTTTGGAGGCACGATGAACGGAGGGGCCATAGCGACGCTAATGGATGCCGCCGGCGGATGCGCGGCGCTCTCACATGAGCTGGGGCGCAATGAGGTTACGGTAGATCTTAACGTGTCATATGTGAAGCCCGTGTCGGAGGGGCCCGTCAGGGCCAGTGCCAAGGTCATCAGAGGCGGTAGGACGTTGGCCTTCGTGGACGTCGAATTGAGGGATGGCAAAGGCGAGCTCTGCGCTACATGTAAAGGCACCTATATGTATCTGGACTGGACCTAGATCTTTGCGGCGAAATCGCCCAACAATCCCCTAGAGAGCTTGGTCATATCGTCCAAGTAATTGCCGGCAATAGATGATAGTACCGCGGCGTCCCTGTAAAGCCTCTCAACCCCTATATCCTCGAAGTATCCGTAGCCACCGTGGACCTGGATGGACATTCTGGAGGCCTTCCTGGCCAGATCGAGCGACAGCACCTTGACTGTCAGCGGATCCGGCGAATCTGAGTATAGATACTCCTCCAGCACCCTGAATTGTGCCTGTACGTCAGCAATGTAGAACGCTATTGGCTGGAACTCTGAAAGTTTGGATCCGAACGCCTCCCGCTCCTTTGAGTACTGAGCCGCCATATCGACTGCTCTCTCGACGACTCCGAGCGCCATGGCGGATAACGGTATCGCCACCTCGCCCATCAGCTCCTCTGCGGCGCTAGAGCCGCGCTCGGTAATGACGTCCGCACGCCCCTCATAGCTCACCTTCCCGAACTCTATCCCCCTCAGACCTATTATCCTGTACCTCTCAAGGACGTTCCCGGGATTTGATAGTACGAGCGCATCACCATCCCTAGAACGGACCAGCGCCAGATGATGATCAGCGTCCGGAAGAGGGACCATGTCGGCCATCCCGTTTAATTTACCTTCATAGGAAAGTGAGTTCTTAGATCTCCGGAATATGTCCTGCACCAGCGTGCCCTTGGAACCGCCGGAGGCAATCTCGGGTATAACGCTACGCCCAACATCTTCCCGTGCGAACTTCAGCAGCGGTGCTATGAACAGCGAGTTCTGGAGGAACACGTAGTAGGCGAGCGAGGTGGAATATTTGGACATAACCTGCAAAAGCACGGAGTACGACCTCAGGTCAAGTCCAGATCCTCCGAGCTCCGGTGGTGCCAGCGCGCCCAGGAATCCGCTCTCGGCGGCTGCCCTGATAAGCGAGTCGGGTATTCCATCCCTCTCTATCCTGAGGCGCTCCTTCTCCACATTCGACTCGCAGAACTCGGTGACCACGCGCCTCAGCAGCTTCTCCTCATCCTTCAGCATCAGCTCGACCTCCTCTTGGAGAGCTGCCGATATATGACGAGCTTCTCTATCTCGCTGGTGCCCTCCCAGATCTCGGTTATCTTAGCGTCTCTGTATAGCTTTTCCAGCCGTCCCCTCAGGCCGTCCTCGCCAACTATGCCCATGATCTTCTGCGCCAACTCATTGGCCACTTCAGCCGCGTAGTACTTCGCCATGCTGGTCAGCGCGGGATCTGGGTTGAACTGGAATATCAGGGATGCCGCCCTGTACGTCATAAGCCGCGCCGCCTCCACCTTGGTCGCACCCTCTGCCAAGACGAACTGAGCGCCCTCGGACGGCGGGGATGGAGAGCTGAGCACGTAGTCCAGATAAAGGTCCAGCATGCCCTGAGCTACGCCAACGGCCTGGGCGGCCACGTATATCCTGCTTATGTTGAAGAATGTCATCACGTAGTAGAATCCCTTCCCCTCCTCGCCCACGAGGTTCTCCTTGGGGACCCGCACGTTCTCGAATTTTATCTCCGCGGTGTCGGTGGACCTCATGCCCAGCTTGCCCCTGAGTTTAGTGGGGCTGACCCCTGGCCACCTCCTCTCAATTATGGCCAAGCTCAGCCCATGATGCCTCTTGTCGGGGGACTCCGGCGGCGAGGTCCTGGCGAGGAGATAGTAATGGTCTGCGACGGTGCCGTTGGTTATGAACATCTTCTCGCCATTCAACACGTAGTCGCCGTCCGGCGTGCGCTCCATCGTGGACTTTATTCCCGCGACATCGCTCCCGGCCGAGGGCTCCGTGACGGCGAATCCGCTTATCTTCTCGCCCCTCAGGACCGGCGCCAGGTACCGCTCCTTCTGCTCGTCCGATCCGAACAGCATCAGTATCTCAGATCCGAACATGGATGCTATTGCGGAGAGCCCCAGGCCGGGATCCACGCGGCAGAATTCCTCCATGGCAATCAGGACCTTCCAAGGATCCGCCATGTCGAGGAATCCCGCGGAGAATACCTTCCTCCTGATCTCATCAGGATATTCCTCGGATTCATCGTATCTACGAGATACCTCCTCGGTGAATTCCCTGAGGGCGAACTCCCTCGCGCGCGAACGTATATCCTCATACCCCTCAGGCAACGAGTACATCACTCGACTGCCTCCAAGATCACGGAGTATCCTTGGCCGCCCCCGACACAGAGGGTGGCCACGCCGTACTTTCCCTTCCTCTCCTTCAGTATCCTAGCGAGGGTGCCGGTTATCCTAGCGCCGGTCGCCCCGAGGGGGTGACCTATCGCTATGGCGCCGCCGTGAACATTGACCCTCTCGGGCTCTATGCCCAGCTCCCTTATCGCGTAGAGCGTCACCACTGCGAATGCCTCGTTGATCTCCCAGAAATCTATGTCATCCACCCGCAATCCAGCGCGCTCCAGCGCCTTCCGGCTGGCCGGGACCGGCCCCTTTCCCATTATGTATGGCTCCACGCCTGCCCAGCCTATCGACCTTATTTTAGCAATGGGCTTGAGGCCGTACTTCTCGATCATGCGCCCCGATGCCAGCATCAGGAGGGAGGCACCTGCGTTGAGGGGGGAGGAGTTACCCGCGGTTATCACACCATCCGGTTTGAACGCTGGAGGAAGGTTCCTTATCTGATCAATAGTTGTGTCCGGCCTTATGCTCTGATCGCTGTCGACCACGGTCTTCCTTCCCTGGTACTCGACCTCGATCGGCATTATCTCGCCCCTGAACCATCCCTCGGCGAGCGACTTAGCCGCGAGCTGATGGCTCCTCAGGGACCACTGATCCATATCCTCCTTCGAAATTCCGCTAACCTCAGCCAGCTTCTCCGCAGTCAGCCCCATCGAATATCCTATGTTCATCTGGTAGCGCAGATATTCCGGCCTCAGGAGCAATTTGTAGTTAGGCTCTATGTGCGGATTGTCCGCCATGGGTACATGCGTCATATGCTCAATTCCACCGGCGAGCACGAGCTCGGAGTTGCCGGTCAGTATCTCCATGTAGCCTATGGACGCGGCGTTCATGGAGGAGGAACATGCCCTGTCTATGGCCATGCCGGGAACCTCGGGCGGCAGCTGGGCCAGGAATATCGGATGCCTCCCTCCGTAGAGCCAGTTCTCGCCGGCCTGCAGCGCGCATCCAGTTATGACGTCCCCGATGTCGAGGGGGTCTATTGAGTTCCTCCTGACCATGTCTGATATGAGGGCGCCGAGCGCCTCGTCCATCCTGATCGAGTTGAATATATCCTTCTCCGGTTCCTTGGGCCTTGACCTGGAGAACGCAGTCCTGCGGAAATCCACTATGTACACGTCACGGGCGTCGCCCACGTTCACTTCCCCCTGAAGTTCGGCTTCCTCTTCTGGAGCAGCGCGGAGACGCCCTCCTTCATGTCCTGGGTGCCGAAAAGTATCCCGAACGCTGTGGATTCCATCTCCAGGCCGACGTCCTCCGGGACCTCCGATGCCTTGTTGACCAGCATCTTCGCGAAGCGGGCGGCTATGGGCGCGGAGTTCGTCGCCAAGGACTCAGCGTACTTCAAGGCCTCGCCGTCTGGGTCCTGCCCGAGCAGGGAGGCCACCAGTCCGATCTCGTGCGCCTCCTTGCCGCTGATCCTCCTGCCCGTGAGGATCAGCTCCATGGCCCTCGACATGCCTATCAGCCTTGGGAGCCGCTGCGTCCCTCCCCATCCCGGTAGTATTCCAAGTGTCACCTCCGGGAAGCCGAGCGTGGCGTCCGGGGTCGCGAGCCTTATGTCGCACGAGAGAGCCAGCTCGAGACCTCCTCCAAGAGCGTATCCCTTTATCTCCGCCACGGTGATCTTCGGCAGTTCAACTATCTTCCGGAAGGTCCTCTCTCCGACGCGGGAGAACTCCGAGAACTGCACCACGTCAGCGACGTACGCGCTGAGGTCCGCCCCCGCGGAGAAGGTGCCGCCCTCCCCGGTTATCAGCACCACGAACACCTCAGGATCGCCCTTAACCTTGTCCAGGACTGCACCCAGCTCCTCAAGGAGCTCAACGTTCATCAGGTTTAGCTTGGGCCTGTTGAGGGCTATCCTCAACACCCTGTCGCCGACCTTTGCGACGCGCAGGTTCTTGTAATCACCATATGCGGTTCCTCCGCTGATCGGCGCCGGCTGCGGAGCCTGAGGCTGCGTGGACTCGGGCTTAGGCTGAGCCGGCTGGAGCCTGCCCTCTATCGCCTCGCGCAGCCTGCCATCCCTTATGGATCTGGCCGGGGCAAATACCTCGCAGTCGAAGTCCTTGGACATGGCCTCCAGCTTCTCACGTGCTTCGGAGCTCGTGAGCGTCTTCGCCACGGTTATGGGGCCAAATGGCCTGTTCAGTCCGAGCTTGACCGCCGTCTCTATGTCATCCGGCGAGGCGACGCCCTCCTCCAACAGCTTGACAGCCTCGTTGACCTCCAGCAGCATCACGTCCAAGAGGCCGACCTTGTCCGTCTGCCTGCTCAGGTCTATCTTGGCCTTTCCGCCCTCCCACTCGTAGAACCCCCTGCCGACCTTCATGCCCAAGTAACCCTTGGACACGAGGTCCCCTATCGTCCTGCACTTCCCGTAGTCCTTGGAGAGCTTTGCCGCGTAGTACTTAAGGAGCTCCTGCACGACGTCCAGCCCGACGTAGTCCATCAGCTCGTATGGGCCCATCGGAAGCCCCTGGGATCTGAAGAACGCGTCGACCTCGGACGGCTTTGCCAGGCCCCTGTCGACCAAGAGGCAGAAGTAGAGCAGCTCCGGCCCCTCGATACGGTTCACTATGAAGCCAACGCTATCCTTCACCCTGACCGGCACCTTGCCGATCGACTTCATGAGCTCCACCACCGCGTCCACGGTCGCATCGGAGGTCTCCGGCCCCTTCACGACCTCGACCAGCTTCATGACCACGGGGGGATTGAAGAAGTGCGTCCCCAGGAAGCGGTTCTTCCTCGAGAGGAACTGCGAGAGCTCGGAGATGAGTATGCTGGAGGTGTTCGTCCCTATCACAGCGTCGGGCGATAGCGTCGCCTCCAACCCCTTCAGAACCTGCGACTTCACGTCGATCCTCTCGGGGACGGCCTCTATCGCTAGGTCGGCGCCCCTCGCTCCCTCCTCTATCGACGTGTAGGTCGAGATCCTGGAGAGGACCTGATCCACCTGCTCTGGCTTTATTCTCCCCCTGGATGCCATGTGCTTCAGGCTATCGGCTATCCTGGACTTCGCCCTGTCCAGTATGTCCTGTTTCACGTCTATGAGGGATACCGGCAGGCCGGCGAGCGCGAAGACCTCCGCTATTCCGTGGCCCATCTCGCCCGCGCCGACTACTGCTACCTTCTCGAACTTCAATCGGTTCACCGTATCTTCTTCAGGAGGTTGACCAGGCCCTGCACCGACATCAGGTCCCCGGAGACCTTTACCTTGCCCATGAAGAAGGACTGCACGGCGTCGGCCTTCCCCGTCAATATGTCCGCAAGCGCCGAATCGGATGCGGTTATGGTGGCGCTGGGGGATGGATGATTGCCCCGTTCAAGCGTCGGAGTTCCATCGGGCCCGATCGACAGGTGAAACGCGTCACCTTCCTTCAGAGAAAATTGGAATATTTTCCCGGAAAACTTCCGAAATTCCTGAAGTAATCCGGGATTATTTTGGACTTTTTTTACTATACCATCGAGCGCTTCAAAAGAGGACATTAAGTCAGATTCCACGCCCTAGCTAAAAAGTATTCCGCGCGTGTTCGAATTCCGTCAGGAGCCCTCGAGCCTCTTCCTCAGCTCCTTCTTATCTATCTTGTTGGTGCTGGTCCTAGGCATCTCATCTATGAATATAACAGAGTCGGGAATCCACCACTTCTGTATTCTGCCGGCTTCTACATGTCTCTGAAGATTAGCTAGCACGTCCGATTCCGTCACGTTGCCCCTTCTAGTCACGAACGCCACGGGCCTCTCGCCCCACTTCAGATCGGGCTTTCCGACAACGGCGACCTCGCCTACGCCGGGAACCTCGCTTATCAGGTTCTCCACCACAAGCGTCGGTATGAACTCGCCGCCGCTCTTTATGGCGTCGCGTTCCCTGTCCACTATGTGTATGTAGCCCAATGGGTCCACGACCGCGAGATCGCCCGTGTGCAACCATCCGTCCCTCCACAGCTCCTTGGTCTTCTCGGGATCCCTGTAATATCCGCGCGTCAGCCAAGGAGCCCGTGCGACTATCTCACCTATCGTGGCTCCGTCGCGCGGGACGTCTGCGCCGTCGTGGCCAATGACCCTCACGTGCGCCATGGGTATCGGCACCCCGGTGCTTATCATGTAGTCAAATGCCTCTTCATAGCTCATTCCCTTCGTGCGATCGTTCTTGACCGCAATAGTCAGGACGGGACACGTCTCGGAGAGGCCGTAGCCGCCGATCGCGGTTATGCCATATTCCCTGGCCTTCATCGCGAGCCCCCTCGGAAGCGCGCCGCCACCCACCACGACCTTCCAGCCCCTGAGGGCCTCCCGGTACTCGTCAACCTTGGGATGTGTCAGTATCATGTACAGGATGGAGGGCACCATTGTGGAGAATGTTATCCTCTCATTCTTAACGAGCTCAAGTATCCTGCCGAAGTCGTACCTTCCAGGAAGCACGTATTTGCTGCCCATGAACACGGACACGTATGGTATGCCCCAGGAGTGGACGTGGAACATGGGGACCAATGACATTATGACGTCGTCGTCCGTTAGCGAGAGAGGCTCAAGTTTGGTCTCGGCCACCAGCGCCAACATGTGCAGCATAAGATCCCTCTGCGTGAACGTGACCCCCTTGGGCATGCCGGTGGTGCCAGACGTGTAGAAGATGGTGGCCCATGTGTTCTCGTCGAGATCCGGCGGATCGCACTCAGGTCCTTTTGCAAGATCATCGTAGTTATAGACAGGAGAAAGCTTCGTCTCGGGTATCTTTCCGGTGTCAGAGTATATTATCCAGCCCTTCACGAAGTCGAACAGGGATACGTAGTTCTCTATCAGCGGCACGAATTCATCCCTTATCACGACATACTTATCACCAGCATGCGCCATGGTGAGGTATATCAGTTCAGGCGGATAACGTATGTTCACCGTGTGGAGGACAGCGCCGCGCAGTGGAATCGCGAAGTAGAGCTCCATGTAGGTCATGGTGTCCCAGTCGAGGACACCTATCACGTCGCCCTCCTGGACGCCGATTTCCTTCAGACCATTGCAAACTTTCCTCGTCTTCTGGAAGAAGTCCTTATACTTAATCCTCCGGTCAAGATACACTATCTCCCTGCTTCCGAAGAGTTCCTCCGGTGTGTGAAATAAATTGCGGAAGTTCAGATTGTATTTGTAGGGCGTACCGTTCTCCGCAGCCATTGTGAAATGTTGGCAACTGGAAATAATAAATGTTCTTAGAAGAAAATTGCAATTAGATCACCATATATTATGAAAATATGCGGACTGATTTTATTATAAAATTCTATAAAAAGAAATTTTATTGAAAAATATTGAGTGGGGATTTCGATACCGCGATTCGAAGCGTGTATTTCAAATAGTCACAAATCTGATGGCGCCGCGGCCGGGATTTGAACCCGGGTCACCGGCTATCTGCCGGTCCGCGGCCGTCGACAGGCCGGCATACTGGGCCAGTCTATACTACCGCGGCTCGAGATGCCCTCAGCGATGACCCTTATATCGATTTCGCGACCTCTTTTACGTAGCGTAGCTGGGGGAAATCATTATCTGGTGACCTGTGCATGGGCCGCTATTGGGCATTAAGGACCTCACCGGGCTTTCGAGCGAAGCAAAGGGACTAGCGCTTTACAGTGGAGCGTATAATTTCGCATCGGCCCTCTACGGATTCATAACAATATTCTACGTTACGGCGCTCGGCTACTCAACTGCATTCTTCGGCGCGCTCTCAGCAATCGGTGAGGCCGCCCTCGTACTCTCACTGCTGGCCACCCCGCACGTCGCCTCGAGGACGGGTGCCAAGGGCTCCGTGATACTAGGCACCGCGATCACTGCCACATCCGTCCTAGGACTTGCGACCTTCTCGGCTCCAGCAGCACTGGGCGCGGCGTTCGCCGGAACCGGTGTTGGACAGGCAATGGTGTCGCCCACGTTCTCCTCACTGGTGTCAGCGGCGGAGCCCAGGGAACGTAGAACCGCGGCGTTCGTGGCAAGCGGTGTGACGAATCAGCTAGGAGCATTCGTGGGGACTGCACTCTCCGGTACCCTTGCAGATCTCCTGCAGCCCAGCTTAGGAAGGATAGGAGCGTATCGGATTGTTCTGGCGGTGGCATCGGCGTCCATGGCTCCAGCCCTCCTCCTCATCTACAAGACATCGGTCGACCTGAGACCCGGCAGTAATCCGTGGAGGATGAGCAAAGTAAGTCGGAGGGCAGCCTGGAAGCTCATAGTAGCGGCTATACTTATAGGGGCAGGGGCGGGATTCCTCATACCATATTTTCCGCTTCAGTTCAAGTATAGATTTGGATCCAGCACGGCATACATCTCACAACTATTCTCAGTGACCAACATAGTCATGGCTGTCATCATGCTGTACATGCCGGAGCTGGAGCGCCG
This sequence comes from Nitrososphaerales archaeon, assembly GCA_023256385.1. GTDB lineage: Archaea > Thermoproteota > Nitrososphaeria > Conexivisphaerales > Conexivisphaeraceae > Conexivisphaera. Next base: position 21,946 of record JAGDXL010000020.1, on the reverse strand, counting down.
GTTGGGATCACTGCGGTCTATTGTGGGATCGTGGATCGTCGCCACAGCACTCATGGTGGCAATGCCTGCCGCAGCGGAATTGCCGTTCGGAGTCGTCGCGTTCTCGGCGCTGTACCTAGCCAGGACCACAGTCATGAATGCCATTGGGCCCGTCCAGTCATCCTTCGAGCTATCGATGATGGACCCGGGCGATCGGCCGACGTTCTCCAGCCTCGAGACACTGGCGTGGAACGCGGCGAACGCCGGCACCGTGGTGCTCGGGGGCATAATAATGCAGACGTCGCTCGACGTCCCGTTCTACATTTGTGGAATATTCTACATGGCAGCGGCAATCTTCTATTACAGCTCGTTCACGCGTAGATCTGATATATGAATTGGGCAGTGGAGAATGCACGCGGGCCCGACGGGATTCGAACCCGCGACCACCGGGTTAAAAGCCCGGCGCTCTGTCCTGGCTGAGCTACGGGCCCACGGATCGGGCAGCATCATGTCCTTATAACTCCTTTCCCATCTTTTGACTAAGTTGGATATGTGCCAGGGTTTTGGGCGTTATCTCCCTTTGTGGGGACTACGCGCGGGCGCACCCCTCACGGCGCGGGGGACTAGGGCGAAGTCGAATGATATCGATATCTGTTCCATGGCGCGTACATAGTATAAATTTTTAGAACTCCCTATAATTCGCCGGCCATGATCATCGCACCTTCTCCACCCGCGGATGGATCTACGTCGGCGCACCCGTCCTCCACGCGAATGATGATAGTCCCCATTGGTCACCGAATTAGTGGATGGTCTCTCAGATTGAGGCGCGCTTATAGTACCCGCGCTCATGTTCGTATATGTAGCCCGCCCTCCAGAGCTTCTCCACGAGCTTCCTGGCCTCCTCCTCGTCTATCTCCAGTTTGGCTGCAAGCTCCTGAACGAACTGCCTGGCCTGCACTAGCCCAGTCTTCGGATCCTCGAGCTTCTTGAAGACCTCGGTAGCCACCTTCATCCTGTTCCTCTCCTTCATGGGATAGCCGTATAGCTCTCCCATGTCAACCTCGCCGGATTCGATATCTATGCCCATCCCCTTCAGGGAGATTCTCATCAGCCTCACTGCAGCCTCCGCGTCCTCCTTCGTCGCGTGATCCCTGAGTAACAGCCTGGCGCGAGCCGTGGCGAGCCTCGCCAGTGACTCCAGTTGCCTCGGCGTTATGGCGATGGCCTCGGGAGGCGCCCGCGACCTAAGGTCCGCGTAGAATTCCACGAGGACGTCCATTGCCTCATCGGTCAACTTTGGCTCCAGGCGCCTAGAGTACGCTATGTACTTCCTCAGCATTTCGAATCCTATCGGAGGCACCTCCTTCTGGCCCTCGGACCTCGCGCGAAGCATGTGCTTAGCGAGCTGCACGTCGCGCTCCCTCTGCGGCTGATCCCTGACCACGAATATCAGATCGAACCTAGTGAGCAGTGGAATGGGAAGATTCACGTTATCATATAGATACTTATCCTCATCATACCTTCCCAGGTTCGGGTTTGCAGCAGCGAGTATCGACGTCCGCGCATTCAATGTGGCCACTATTCCACCCTTAGCAATGCTAACGGTCTGCTGCTCCATTACCTCGTGCAGCACCGCGCGATCCTCCGGCCTCATCTTATCGAACTCGTCTATCGCGGCGAGGCCCTCATCCGCCAGCACGACCGCGCCGGCCTCAAGCACCATGAGCCCGTTCTTCTCCCTGACTATGGCAGCGGTCAACCCGGCTGCGGTGGAGCCGCGGCCTGTCGTGTACAATCCCCTTGGCGCTGCACGGGCCGCATACTTCAGCAGCTCGCTCTTTGCTGTTCCCGGATCCCCGACTAGCAGGACGTTTATGTTGCCACGCACGGAGCTCCCATCGGGCAGCATTATCTGGGGAGCTCCCGCCAGCATGAGCAATATTGCCTCCTTGAAGTCCTCATGGCCGCTGATGGATGGAGCGAACGAGCCGACGAGTTTCCTGTATGCCTCAGGATCCTTGGACAGCCTGAGTATGGCGGCCTCGTCCTCCGGGGTTATCTCAAGTTCCTCAGGCTCCTTCCCAACTACCTCTATGTAGTTCGCCTCCAGGCGCGTGTCGAAGATCGCCAGGGCGGCGGCAGGCCTACCCCTAGATTCCTCGGACTCGGGTTCCGCCCTGACAATTCCCGTCACGACTACCCTGTCCCCGGGACGGACGCGGTCGACCATGTCCCCGGTGACCTCGACGTCCACGTAGTGCGGGAGCTGCCCCGGAGGAAGCTCCTCAGGTAGCTCTTGGAGCCTGAGGACCTGGTAGTCCACGAACTTCGACGATCTCTGGTCCAGTTTGAAGTCGGACCGTCTATAGAGCCTGCCCTTCCTCTCGCCTCCTCCCAGCTCCGCCTCACAGACCGGGCATGTGTCGGGAGGCTGGAGCTTCCTTCCGACGATCCTCACGGGCACCGCGTGACCGGCCGGGCACCTGAAGGTCGCCTCTATTATCAGGGGCTTCACCTGAGAGGTCCTGACCACCATGGCGTTGACGGACACCAGTCTCTCGAGCTTGGCCGCGGTTATGCTCCTGAGCGGGAGACGCTCCGGATACCCCCTTATCCTGATCTTGAGGTAGTCCCTTGCCTGCTCCGCGTACTCGGGCGCCTCCACCGATAGAACCCTGAGGGCAGCATCCTTCGCGGCTTCGAGGAAGAAGTCCGGGTTTTCCGAGAGCATGGGAGCCGCATCGGGGAGCGACCTCAACAGATCCTCGTAATCTATCACGAGGGAGTTGGATCCCGATACCGCCATCTGCGAGATCCTGCCCCTATACTTGCCGCTCTCATGGACCTTCAGGAAATACTCCAGGACGTCGACGAGCTTCTCCTTAGTGTACGCTACCTCCATGCAGGTCCACCCCCACCAATATCTCCCTCCAGCGGCGGAAGAGCTCGGAGGCGCAATCGAAGAGCGCCTTCTCCTCCTCCGTGGCGTTTGGCATCGATGCTGGGACGCTGGTGTAGCCGAGCGACCTAGCTATCTTCTGAAGCCTCAGGGTTATCAGGTCCTGATACACCGACAGGATCCGCCGCTCTGGCTCGTCCATTCCAGCGAGCTCCATTGCCACGAGCGACGCAGCGACCTTCCGATAGAAGCCAGGCCTCAGCTGCGAGAGCTGCGGGGCCCCGGACTGGGCAGCGGCACGCTCCTTTCCCTGCGCCCTGTAGAGCTCTATCTCCACACCCTCGTCGACCGGCTCCGCGGAGCCAGATGCTATCAGCACGAGCGCCAGCGCCCTTGGGAGGTCCACGGTCTCGCCCTCCCGCAGCGGCCCGAACTTGAATCCGGCCAGTGAGGTCTCGGGGATGCCAGATTTGACCTTGACGCGCGATTGCTCCGCTAAGGAGGCCAGGAGAAGTGAGCGAAGCCTGACCGTGCAGTCGGACCTGAGCCAGGCAGCCCGCGCCACGCCATCCATGCCTAACGCACAATTGGTTTTCCGTCTCCCGGTATATCTGTGTTGACCCGGATCTCACCCTGAATAGACAATTCGCCGCGCACTGTTTAAAAGTGTGGACGGAGCAGTGATGGCAGGCTGAAATTGGCCACCGAGGCTGAGTTGATGTGGGTTGAGAAGTATCGGCCCAAGAGCCTAGAGGACCTTGCGGATCAGGAGGAGGCCAGGGCGCGGCTTGAGGCAATGCTGAAGCACCCGCAGGAGATGCCGCACCTGCTGTTCGCGGGCCCGCCCGGGACCGGCAAGACGACCGTTGCGCTCATCGTAGCTAGGACCATCTTGGGGGACTCCTGGAAGGATTATACTCTGGAACTGAACGCCTCAGATGAGAGGGGAATAGATGTCGTCCGGGAACGCGTGAAGTCGTTCACGCGCTACGTGGATCTGAGGGAGGGGATCCCGTTCAAGATAGTAATCCTAGACGAGGCGGACGAGATGACCAGCGACGCCCAGACGGCGCTGAGGAGGATAATGGAGGAGTCGTCCAAGGTTGCCAGGTTCATCCTCACGGCGAACTACTCGTCGAACATCATTGAACCTATACAGAGCAGGTGCGCCGTCTTCAGGTTCGTCAGGATGGGCGAGAAGGACGTGGTCGCTTTCCTGGAGAGGATCTGTAAGGCGGAGGGATGCCAGTACGACGAGGATGCCCTTCACCTGATATACGAATACACTCAGGGGGACATGAGACAGGCGATAAATCAGCTACAGACAGCTGCCGCTATGGGTAAGGTCACGCCGGAGTCGGTCCGTCAAGTGTTCGGGATAGGTAGACGTTCAGCGGTCAAGGACATGGTCCAGTTCGCACTGGGAGGGGACTTCGCATCGGCTAGGAAGAAGCTTCTGGAGCTCATGAGGATCTACGGTATGCCGGAGCAGGATCTGCTGAAGTTCACGTTCGAGGAGGTTATGTCATTGAAGGATATTGATCACGCGGAGGCCGCGAAGCTCTTCGCGGAGTACGACTACCGGCTAGGGCAGGGTTCGAATCCGGAGATACAGCTGTCCGCGCTGCTCGCGGAGCTATCGGCGCTCAGGAAGGCGCGATCGACTTGACGGAGCTGAGGCTCCCGCGGGGCCTCAGGGACTACGCCCCGGAGAACTACGAACTGCTGGAGCTGGTGAGGGAAGCGTTCGTCGAGGAGGCGACGCTCCATGGATTCCAGATGATGGAGCCATCCTCCCTTGAGCTCCTGTCCACGCTGGAGGCCAAGAGCGGGCCGAACGTCCGCGATGAGATCTATCACTTCGTGGACAAGGGTGGAAGGGAGGTGGGGCTCAGGTTCGACCTCACCGTGGGCCTCACGAGGTACTACTGCTCAGACAGGAGTCTGCCCAAGGACCTCAGGCTCGCGGCGTTCGCCGACGTCTGGAGATATGATGAGCCGCAGAGGGGAAGATACAGGTGGTTCTACCAGTGGGATGTGGAGATATTCGGACCGAGATCGCCGTTGGCAGATCTAGAGATAGTGTTGTTCTCCCATGATTTGTTGAGCAGATTGAAGGTGGAGGTGGAGTTCGTGGTGAACGACAGGAAGCTGACGGAGTCCATAATACGGGAATCCGGGGGAGAGAATCTGTCGGAGGAGGCGGTGATAGAGGCATTTAGGGCGCTCGACAAGCTGGATAAACGCGCGAAGGAGGATGTGATGAGGGAGTACGAGCTTAAGGGCCATGATCCCAAGATACTGGAGAGCGTAATAAATAGGGCAGAATCAGGCGACTACGAGCTGACGGATCGCCTAATGAAGATCACGGCGCTACTCCGGGACATGAAGGTGCCGTTCCGCGTTGATCCCAGGCTCGCCAGAGGGCTGGATTACTACGATTCGTTTGTGTTCGAGGCGAAGTCGACCGCCCATGCCGAGTTAGGATCACTTGTAGGGGGCGGGAGATACGATATACTCACACGCATATTCGGGAGGCCGGACTCGGGGGCGACCGGTGCTGGAGGCGGCGTAGATAGAATAGTCGAAGCCATGAGGGGCATCCCCCGCGTGAGGCGTAAGGAGGTCGCGGTCGTGTATCCGGGCGAGTCCGAGGGATATGCAGTGATCGTGGCAGAGATCCTAAGACGTGAAGGTATAGCTGTGCATCTACCGATTCATGATAGAGAGGTCGGCATTCAGAGGGCGTTTCAGGACGCCGCCAAGAAGTACGACGTCTTGGTGATGGCCGGCCCGAAGGAGGCGGCTGATGGCGTCGTCAGAATAAAGATGGGACCGGGAGATGAGATGCTCGTTCCTCTGCGGGACGCCGCCCGGGAACTTGCAACGGCGTTAGGGGTTTGGGGGAAGCAGTGATAGTAAAACTCCGACCTTCAGGGAGGAGATGCGCGGGCTTACCCGAGGCTTTGTAGAGATGTGCGCCAGATGCTGCCATTTGAAGGGGGATCTGGAGCTGGGCGACCGCGCCTACGTCCGCCCGGCATGTGGCTGGATAGCGGATCGCGACCACAACGCGGCGCCCAACATCCACATGCATAGGTAAAGAGGGGCCGCCCACAGCGCCCGCGGGGATGATGGGCTTCGTCCCTGCTCCTGCCGCTCCCGACGGGGTAAATATGGGGCGATGAACCTAGAAGCCCGAGCCTCTGTGGAGGAGCAGTTCGCTAGGAGGACGAACCCTTGCTGTACTCCTCCCATATAGTGTTCTCGACCAGCATGAAGTAGATTTTCGTGACTAGCGGCATCTTGGGCAGATTAGACTCTATCGCGTCCACGATGAATGGGACGGCCCTCCTTGAGGCATGTATGCGGAATTTCATGGGAAGGTCCGGATCCTGTATCACATTGATCTTCTCCTTAAGGTCATCGGGAGCACGCTTGCGCGCTAGATCCTCTATCTCGCGATACCATCTGCTCAAGACCTCGGGATCCAGGCCCTCCTTGAGGCCCTCTATCTTCCCTACGAGCGCCCCCAAGAGCTCGTCTAGCTCCTGTCTCACGTCCGCAACCGTGACCTTATCGTCGTCCGGCATGCTCACTACGCGTCAATTCCTGTCGTAATCCTATGTTGTGGAGCATCATTGTGGCATTGCTCAAAGGGAGTTGACCTGAGGAGTGCATCAACGTCGACGCGATGTGCCAGCGCGTCCATACGTGAACAGATGAATGCGAGAACTACCACAGCCCCCTTACGAACAGTCCGTGCGGAAGGAGGATCGTGAACGCGGCTGAACCCGGCTACCAGCCGTAACCATCCCATGGGTATCGAGCTTACCTGGAACTATCTGTTAATTTTCTTATTCTTATGTTGCACTTGTGGCAGTGGGGCCGCGGGGATTTGAACCCCGGACCGCCAGCGCCCCAGGCTGGCATCCTTGTCCATGCTAGACGACGGCCCCCTCGCGCCGCATGAAATGCCCGATAAATAAATAATTCCAGCACAGCTGTTTCCTACTAGCCCGACCAGGTGGATACGTGAAGCAGCTTGACGTCGCCAGCGGCCAAGCGCTCAAGCAGCCCCCTGGCGGAGTTCGTCAGATCCATGCCCAATGCGTCATTCAAGCTGATGAACGCAACGTCCGAGGCATCGCTACGTGCACTTGCTTTATCAGGTGAGGTCCTCGGATCGACCAGGATGTCCACCAAAACATAATGGTAGAGCACCACCTCGCGCTCATCGCGCTCTATGAGCTCCGATATTCCAACCACGCCGAGCGGCTCCCCGATGACGCCGGTCTCCTCCTCGAGCTCCCTCGCTGCAGCACGATAGATATTCTCACCGAGCTCCAGATGACCGCCCGGGACGCTCCACTTACCCTTCCCCGGCGGATTCGATCTCTTGACCAGTAGAACTCTGCCATTGAGCGTCACAAGCGCGCCTACCCCTACCTCCGGCCTCACTGGATATCTCACGCCCACCGAGATGAACATGCCTTCGATAAACGGATTATTGATTTGCGAGGTGGATACACGTGTGGAGATTCTTATATGCCTGGCGTGTGAGCTACTCCCCCGCTAGCGTATCCAGGAAGCGCAACCTCTTCGCTGGATGTGGATGGGTGCTGAAGAGCTCCTCCCACAGGTGCGGTTTCTCCTGCTTTATCGCCTCTACGAGCTCGTCTATGTCGCCATGCCACTTAACCGACTGCTCGGGATCCGAGATCATGAACATCTTGAGGGCGCTGGCGTCCTTGGACTTCCTCTTGGGCACCCTTCCGCTGACCGCCATTATCCTCGCGAGCGCTCTCTGGAGCTTCTTGGCGCCGCCGGGAACGATCGCTGCAGAGTGGGAGTCAGCGTAGTACTCCCTGAGCCTGCTTATGTAGAACACGAATAGGTTGAAGATGAAGCTCAGTGCTATCAGGACCACGCCTATCAGCAGCGCGAGGCCATTGTTGTTCCCCCTGCCACCCATGCCGCCGAACAGACCGGACCAGTACAGCGTGTACCCCAGGTAGTATATTATCGCGGGCAGGAGTCCAACCATCATCATCAGGTAGACATCCCTGTGCTTCAGGTGCCCGAGCTCATGGCCCAGGACCGCCTCCACCTCATCATGAGGGAGATTGTCCAGGAGGCCCTTCGTCACGGCCACCATGTTCCCGGTCGCAGGGGAACCGTAGGCGAACGCGTTCGGCACGTCTACCTGCGCCAACATCAGCTTGGGCGTGGAAATCCCCGCCCTCTCAGCTATCCTGGATACGACCTCGTGGAGCCAAGGCTCCTCGCCCTCGCCCAGGGGCCTGACCTTGTACACGGCGTTGATCAGGTAGGGCCCGAGGAGCCACTGCAGGATGTAGAGCGCGAGCACGAACCCCAGTATCCATACCACGCCGTATCCCACGCCCAGAAGTGACAGGACAACCGCTAGGACGAGCGCGCCTAGCGCGGTCACGGCCACCCATGCCCCGACCATTGCTAAGCGCAGCTTCAGCAGGCTCATCGACATGTTCCACGACGATTGCCGGCGAATTATTAAGCATTACCAACGAATAGGTCAGCTGCGCACGTACGTGATGCACGTGCTTCACCGGGCCTCCCGCCACAAACTACCTTGAGGCGTGTTCCAGATGCGGGTATTTGGACGGAGACCTGAGGGGGGACACACGGCCGAGCGCCGCGAGGATGGAGGGCGTTCCCCACGACG
>JAGDXL010000020.1:0-13351 GCA_023256385.1 Nitrososphaerales archaeon | reverse complement strand
GCCTGAAGCCCAAGCTCCACTGCGCGCACGATAGGTATGAGGATGCGTACCTACCTATGCGTACGTAGGGTGAAACCCAGATATGTCCTAGGTACATATGGACATGCAGGATCCTCCCCCAGCGGATCGCCCAGCGCCGCAAAGGCTCTAGAACGGCTGCCCCCGCAGATGTCGCGGTACTCGCATGCCCCGCATCTGCCGCTGAACTCCGCCGCCCTTATCGACTTGAACAGCGGATTGTCCCTGTATATTTCCACCAGCCTAGATCTCCGCACATTGCCCTGCGGCACGGGCAGGAATCCGCTCGGGTACACGTCGCCGTTGTAAGCCACGAAGATTATCCCCTTTCCGTCCCGGGTGTTGGTGACGCGCAGCGATCTCTGACATGGGGGCTCGCCCAGCAGCTTCCGAGCACGATCGACCAGCAGGCCGTGGAGCGATCCGACCCTTATCCCCCCGCCGGCGGCTATCCTCCTGATGAACGGACCTTCCACCGTCCTCACGGTGAAACAGTAGGAGGTAGCGTCTACGAGGAACGTCGATACATCTTCGTACTCCGCCGGAGTCAGCTCCTCCATCCCATCCGCCGCCCGGCCGACCTTCACTAGGTAGAAGAACTCCAGGGTATCCACCCCCAGCGATCTGGCCGTGGCCAGCACGTCGGGTATCTCCTCCACGTTGCCCCTGAATATCAATGAGTTCAGCTGCACCTTCAGCCCCGCAGAGGTGGCAACGCGCACAGCGTCGAGCGTCGAGGCGAAGTGCCCAGGGGATCTCCTCACCCACTCATGGGTGGAGGGAGATCCGTCCAAGCTTATCGAGATCCCGGACAGTCCAGCAGCCCTGAGCGACCTCATGCGCTCCTCGGTGAACAAAGGCGTGACCGCTGGAGCCGCGCTGGACCTGAGGCCCAGGTTCCTCGCAGCCGATATCAATTCCTCCAGGTCATCCCTGATCAGGGGATCGCCGCCCGTGAATATCACCATGGGCTTCGGGTCCCCGAAGTCCGCCATCTCCTCCAGCAGGCGCATTCCCTCGGACGTGCTAAGCTCGCCGGGAAGGCGCTGAGTCATTGCGTTGGCCCTGCAGTGCCTGCACGCGAGGCCGCACGCCCTAGTGGTCTCCCAGAAGACTATTATCGGCCTCTGGTCGAGGTTCAGGTCCGTCCGGCCACCGCCTCCTCCACCATCTCCTCCACGCGGCGCATGGCGCCGCCCATATCCCCGTGCTCAGAGAGTTCCCTCAGCTTTCTATCCTCTAGGAATGCGCGGTACAGGTCCATCCGGAGCCTGTGATCCGGCACCTTAACCTTCAGGAGATCCTTTGCATGGCCCATGGCCTCCAGGAGGATCTCCAGATCCTTCCTCCCCGATAGACAGCGCGATATCTCGTCCGCCGCGAGCTCGGCCACCAGCGTGGACCTGCCCCCCGAGAAAACGGCTATCCTCATCCCGGCCGCCCTCACCTCTATTGGCATTGCCGCCATAGTCCTCTCGGCGTTCGTGCTCAATATGCAGAGCTTTCTCCTGCGCTCGCACTGGCGCGCGATGGAATCCTCCTCATCCGGCAGGCCCGGGATCGTGTATATCACCAGGTCGTGCGAGTCCACGAGGCTCGACACGGTTGACCTGTCGCGCACGTCGCCCCTGATCAGCCGTATCCTGCCGGCCTTCCCCTCGTCGAGCAACCACCTGGTGAACTCGACGCTGTACACGGTGACCCGCGATCCGTGCCCGAGGAATCTCCTGGTCTTCTTCTCCGCCTCCGATCCCCCGCCCAGCACCAGCACGCGCAGCGAGGATGCCTCTATGAAAATGGGTATCTTCAAGCACTACCCCCCGTACACCGCCCGTAGGAAATGGGGGAATTTGCGCATATCGCCGTCCTCGAAGATCGCGAGCGAGGGCGGCGCGTCGCTGGCCAGCGCGCCAGCTATCCTGCGGCTCACGGCGACCGCGCGAGGATTCGCGGCAATGCCCTTCCTCAGCCGCCTCCAAGCGCTCACGCTGGCGCCCGAGGCGAACACCACCAGATCTTCGTCCGAGAGGGAGCGCCGCAGCTCGTCGATAGCGCGTTCATCGATGTCCAGCCGGTATAGCCTGACCACTAGGCCCTGCCGCCTTTCCACGGCGTCCACCAGAGAGCGATCTACGCCCTCCGAGCACCAGAGGACGTAGCGCGCGTCGGCGAGTGAGGATGCGAGGGACCTGGAGTTGTGCTCACCCGGAACGCTCACGGATGCGCCAGGAACGGCGCTGAGTATCGCGTCCGCGGTCATGGGTCCTATCGCTATGGACTTCGACAGCGCCGCGGCCAGAACCGAGCGGGGCAGCATTGATTCCAGTATGTCGACAGAGTTGGGCGACGTGACGATCGCCGGCAACCCGAGCGACGCTATCCTCAAGACCTCGCCCGCGTCGACCTCGGGCACCGGGACGAGGACCGGGGGACCCCGGACCGGCGGTGAACCCAGCTCCCGGGATAGCCACCTGATGAATCTCTCGGTCGATAGAGGGACTATCAATAAAGTCCCCTCCACCCATTCATTGCGTCGAGGCCGCCGGCCCGCCTGAATTCATTCGCCAAGTCCGCCACAGCGCTTCCTCCGGGGAGGGGCCCCGAGGATGAGACCATTATCATGGTGGATCCATCGGGTGGGACCACGCCAGCAACCATGGCCAGCTCTCCGTCCCGCACCCTCGCCAGCACCCCCACGGGAGCCCTGCACCCGGCTCCGATGGCCTCCACAAATGATTTCTCGGCCATGACCTCCGCCCGCGACCCCGGGTCATCGATGGTAGACAACAGTTCCAGGACCTCCCGGTCATCGCTCCTGGACATCACCATTAGCGCGCCCTGCCCCGCGGCCGGCACGAAGTCCTCGAGCGGTAATCTGCTCCGGGCGCCGATGTACCCCAACCTGTCCAGGCCCGCCTCCGCGACCACGAGCGCGTCCAATTGCCCTCCCAGTTTGCCGAGCCGGGTATCGAGGTTGCCCCTGATGGGGACCACCTCGACGTCGGGTCTGATGCGCCTGAGCATGCTGATGCGCCTGAGCGAAGATGTTCCGATCTTGGCGCCGCTGGGAAGCTGCCTCAACGAGAGGCCGCTGGGCGCGACCAGCGCGTCGAACGGCGAACGGCGGCGCGGAATTGCGCCCACCACGAGTTCCTTCGGCACGTCGTTGGGCACATCCTTCGCGCTGTGCACCGCCAGATCCGCCCGCCCCTCGAGGACTGCGGAGTCCACGTCCCTCTCGAAGATCCCCTTCTCCTCCATCGCGTAGAGCGGCGTATGGAGGTCCACGTCGCCACGACTCACGATCCTGAGAACCTCGACCTCCGCGCGCGCCCTCAGCTGCGCGATTACCTCCTCCACCTGGGCCAGGCTCAGGGTGCTCGCCCTGCTGGCTATCCTCAGCTTACGCACGAGCTGACTCGGCATGACGTGAATTTATAACCACTTTCCAGTCTTTGACCGGGTTGGATTTATGACGGGGTCTTGGGCGCTACCTCTATTTGTGGAGGCTGTGCACGGGCGCCCTCTCCGCGGCGCAGGGAGTTGGAAGACGCTCGCTCATAACACATAGATAATATAAATTTTTAAAATCTACTAACATAAATGGTGAAAGATGGATCTCCCTTATAAATCAGAGCCGATCCGCCATGTTATGTGGATCTCAGCCCAGCAGATGTGCTGATGCTGAACGCACTGCAGTACGACGCGAGGCCTGTGGCGGAGCCCTTCGACGTCGCGGCCGCCGCGCTGGGGATCGACGTGGACCTTCTCGTTAGGGAGGCGAGAAGGTTCGAGGACGCAGGCATCATGAGGAGGTTCGGCGTCTCGTTCAATTCGGCGGCGTTTGGAGGGGCCGGCGCGCTCGTGCTGGCCGCAGTTCCTCCCGAGAGGGCCATGGAATATGCGGAGGCCATCTCGTCCCGCGGCAGATCGAAGCACAGCTACGTCAGGTCCTTTCCGGGGTACAATCTCTGGTTCACGTACAGGGCGACCGGCGCCGACGCCCTGAGGAAGGAGGTGCGCAGCCTGTTGTCCTCCCTAGGGGTGCGCGACTGGGTGATCCTGAGGACGTCGCGCGTGTACAAGCTATCGGTCAAGTACGACCTGGAGCGGGGGACGAGCTGGGCACCGCCGAGCTTGTTGCGCCCGGATCCCCCGAAGCTCGCGGAACTGGGAATCGATCGGGAACTGGCCAGGGGGCTGGAGAATCTTTCCATCTCTAGGAGGCCGTTCAGGGAACTCGCGGTGGACTTCGGCGAGACGGAGGAAGGGCTTCTGGACCTCGTCGATGAGCTGTTCTCGCGCGGCGTCGCCGCCGACTTTGGGGCGGTCCTCGAGCCGGAGCCCGTGGGGATGCGGTATAACGCTGTCGTCATGGGGCACGGCGGGGAGCAGGAGTGCGAGACGATCGCCAGGAGGATTCCGGAGGCCACGCATGTGGTGCTGAGGGAACCGATCGATGGCAGCTGGGACCTGAGAACGTACTTCGTAGTTCACTCCAGGGATAGGGCTGACTCGGAGTCTATCGTGGACCGGGCGGGCAGGATCGCGGACATGGGGAAATATAACGTGGCATATAGCGAGGGAGGGTTCACGGTTTGATACCGGTCAGCGTTATGGTGACCGGAAAGGGCACCGTGTCCAGGAGAATAAAGGGCGACTACGGGCCGGGAAGGCCCAGCAGGTTCAGCGACGTGTGGAGGCCGGTCGTCTCCTGGAATATCACCTCGGCGTGTAACCTGGCGTGCGTGCACTGCTACATAAGGGCTGGAGCGCGGGGGGCTCGGGAGCTGACGCGTGACGAGGCGCTGGACGTCATACGTCAGATGTCGGACGTGGGCGTCCCGCTCGTGCTCCTCTCCGGGGGCGAACCGTTGATGCGGCCCGATGTGCTGGATCTGATCAGGGAGACCGTGGACAGGGGGATCAAGGTCGCGCTCAGCACGAACGGCACGTTGATAACCGACGACGTGGCCAGGCGGCTTTCCAGGATGGGCATCTCGTACGTCGGAATATCCCTGGACTCCCCCAGGCCGGAGTGGCACGACTCCTTCAGGGGGGTCCGCGGCGCGTTCGACATGACGATGAGGGGCATAAGGAAATCCGTGGAGGCGGGCCTAGACGTCGGAATAAGGCTCACAGTGACGAGCCGTAACGTGGGTGACGTGCCCGATATGCTTCGGCTGGCCAAGGGAGTCGGGGCGAGGAGGGTGACCTTCTATCACCTGTCGGCCGCCGGAAGGGCGCTGGAGCTGGATAGGAGCTGGTACATGGGCGCCGAGCAGTACTCGAGGTTCGTGGACACGCTGGTGGAGGAGAGCAGGCGCTACGAGGGCGAGCTCGAGATAGAGACCACCATGGCGCCATTCGACGGTATAGCCATAGCCGACAGGCTCTCGAGGGACCCCGGGGAGTTCCGCGACATGATGGACCTGGTCGCGTCGCAGGGAGGCTGCGGCAGGAAGATCGTTTCAATATACCCGGACGGCACCGTCAGGCCCTGTCAGTTCGTGGACTTCATGGAGCTCGGGAGCGTCCTCAAGTCCCCACTGAGGGAAATTCTGGACCCCTCACGGGAGGAGGTGAACTACTTCGCCAACACGCAGCAGTATCTCTCCGGACCGAGGTGCTCATCGTGCCCCTTCCGCTCGGTGTGCAAGGGAGGGGACCGCATAAGGGCGTACTACCTGGGAGGTGGGCTCGGGGCCGACGATCCCCAGTGCAGTCTGGACGTGCGCGCCATAGCTGCCAGGTGGAACTTCGGGAGCGATGCGCGCGTGCCATGACCAAGCGCGGCGAATGAGAAGCTTCGCCCTGGGGACTGTGGGTGGAGCGCGCTATCGTGGGTAAAGAATAAAGATGCCATGTGCGGCCGATGATTCGTGGGATTCCCAACTGTAAGGCCTAGGAGAATTCGGTCGAGCCAGAGGATAAGGAACCTCGTGGCCGAGACCGATCTGGGACCGGAGAGGTTGATCGCGCCGCTCTTCGTCCAGGAGGACGCGCGCGAGCCGGTGCAGATAGAGGCGATGCCGGGGGTCTACAGATGGCCCGTGGACATGGTCGCGGATGAGGCCAAGAGAATTTTAGACGAGGGCGTCGACAAATTCCTGATCTTTGGGATTCCAGCGCGCAAGGATGAGGAGGCATCTGAGGCTTATAATCCGCATGGCGTCGTCCAGACCGCTGTCAGGAGGCTCAGGAAGGAGCTGGGAGATCGCGCGACCATCATGACCGACGTGTGCATGTGCCAGTACACAACGCACGGGCACTGCGGGATCGTGACGCAGGGCCGCGGGGCCTGGCGCGTGGACAACGACAGGACGCTGCCCTACATGGGCAAGATAGCGGTGAGCCACGTGGAGGCGGGGGCGGACGTGGTGGCGCCCAGCAGCATGATGGATGGGGTCGTAGGACAGCTCAGGAGATCGCTGGACGAGGCGGGCTTCACGGACGCGCTGATAATGGGATACTCGGTCAAGTACGCGAGCAGCTTCTACGGGCCATTCCGCGAGGCCGCCGAGTCCGCACCCGCGTTCGGCGACAGGAGGACGTATCAGATGGATCCGAGGAACGCCATGGAGGCGCTGAAGGAGGCGGAGCTGGACGTTGAGGAGGGGGCCGACATTCTCATGGTCAAGCCGGCCCTTCCATACCTGGACGTCATCAGGCTCGTCAAGGAGGCGTTCCCCCAGTATCCATTGGTCGCATACAGCGTCAGCGGCGAGTACTCGATGATGAGGGCGGCCGGGGAGAGGGTATGGCTGGACGAGGACAGGGCGCTGCTCGAGGTTATGTACTCGATCAGGAGGGCCGGGGCCGACGCGGTGATAACATATTACGCATCCCGCGCCGCGAAGCTCCTCAGGGAGTTTGATGGACGTGTCTTCTGACAGGTTGCGCGAGGACGCCGGGCGCCTCCTCCCCGGGGGCGTCAGCAGCCCCATCAGGGCGTCCGTGAGGCCGTACCCGTTCTTCGCGGATAGGGCGCTTGGCGCCAGAATATGGACCGTCGATGGCGCGGAGCTGGTGGACTGGGTCATGGGGTATGGCCCGAACTTGCTGGGGCACGCCAACGACCGCGTGAGGCTGGCGGTGGTGGAGCAGGTCGAGAGGGGATGGTTGTACGGGGCTCCGACGAGGACGGAGGTGGAGCTTGCGGGTAAGATATCCGCGTATTACGGGCCCGGCAAGGTCCGCTTCGTCAACTCCGGCGGTGAGGCCGCGATGACAGCGGTGAGGCTGGCCAGGGGGGCCACTGGAAGGAGGTTGCTCGTCAAGTTCGATGGGTGCTACCACGGCGCTTCGGACGCGCTCCTCTCGCGGAGGGGAGATGGCCCCCTGGGGGTCCCGTCCTCGGCGGGCGTGCCGGAGGAATTCGCCGGCTCCACGATGGTCCTCAGGTACAACGACGTGGACGAGCTCCATCGCATCATGAAGAAGTTCGGGGATCAGGTGGCCGCCGTCATTGTTGAACCGGTGGGGGCCAACATGGGCGTGGTGCCGGCATCATCCGACTTCCTGGCGGCGGTGAAGGAGGAGGCGGGGAGCGCGGGGGCGCTGCTGATATTCGACGAGGTGGTGACGGGCTTCAGGCTGGGGTTGAGGGGGGCACAGGGCCTGTACGGGATCAAGCCGGATCTGACGGTGCTGGGCAAGATAATAGGCGGCGGATTCCCGGTGGGGGCGCTGGTGGGCAGACCCGAGCTCATGGACCTGCTGGCGCCGCTGGGACCGGTGTACAATGCCGGGACGTTCAACGGGCATCCTGTCTCCATGGCGGCGGGGCTGGCCACGCTGCGGGTGCTTGAGGAGGGCTGGCCGTACTCCCGCGCCGAGCGCGCGGCGAAGGCCGTCTCCGAGGAGCTCTCTAGCATGCGCCTGAACGGAGGCGAAGTGGCCGTCAACGTGATCGGCAGCATGTTCCAGGTTTTCATGAGGAGACCCCCGGTGGTGGATGCGGACTCCGCCAGGGGATCGGACTCATCGGCGTACATGAGGTTCCACGAGGCCCTCGTGAGGGAGGGGGTGTTTTCCCCTCCGAGCCAGATGGAGACCTGGTTCGCCAGCTCGGCTCACGATGATGAGGAGATATCGCGCACCATCGAGGGAATCAGGAAGGCATGGCCCTCATGAGCGGCATCGTCTACATAGTAGGGGCAGGCCCCGGCGACCCGGAGCTCCTCACGGTCAAGGCCGCGAGGCTCCTGTCCGAGGCGGACGTCATCCTCTACGACCGGCTGGCGCCGTCCGGAGCGCTCTCGTATGCCAAGAAGGATGCAAGGCTGGTGGACGTGGGGAAGGCGCCCGGGGGGGAGGGCTGGACGCAGGACGAGATAAACTCGGAGATGGCGCGCTGGGCAGCGGCGGGTATGAAGGTGGTGAGGCTGAAGGGAGGCGATCCGCTGGTCTTCGGGAGGGGCGAGGAGGAATGCGCGTACCTGCTGGCGAGGAACATCAGATGCGAGATAGTGCCGGGCGTCAGCTCGGCGACCGGCGTTCCCAGCTGCGCTGGAATACCGCTGGCGAGCAGGTGGGGATCGTCGACCTTCGCGGTGGTAACGGGGAGGACCGCGCGGGGACCGCCGGCGAGGGCCCTTGGGGAAATCGCCAGGCATGTGGACACCTTAGTCGTAATGATGCCGCTCTCAAACCTGAGGAGTATAGCGGATGAACTGGCCGCGGCCGTGGGCCCGGGGACCCCGGCTGCACTGGTGCGGAACGGGTGCGCTGGCTCCCAGAGCGTCATAGAGGCCGCCATATCCGAGATGCCGTCGAGGGCTGCCGGGCTTTCGCCGCCGGCAATCCTCGTGGTGGGTGCAGGGGCCGCCCTCAGGAGGAGGCTCGCCCGCCCAGCTCGAGCTCCATGAGAAGTGCAGATGGCCTGAAGCCGGAGCTCACGTACAGCCTCAAGGCGGCGGCGTTCCTCAGCTCGACGCGAAGGCCTATCCTACTGTATCCGTTCCTCCTGCAGTACTCGATTACACGCTCCAGCAGGGCGCGTCCAACGCCCGAGCGCCTGTGCCCCCTTTTCACCTCCAGATCGTAGAGATACGCGTAACTTTCGTAGTTCACGGTGTCGACCTCCTCCTTGATCCATGCCACGCCGACCAGCGCGCCTGAGGCGTCATACGCCGCTATGAACCTCTGCCTTCCCGGGGAATTGTAGATGGACAGGAACAGCTCCCGATGCCTGCGCAGGTATTCGTTGTAGTCCATGGAGGACCGGTGTTTCTCGTCCATGACCTCCCAGCTTATCTCGCTGTCCAGATCTATGACGTCCTCCAGTATCTCATCGCCGCGCTCCTCTATCCTGTAGTCCATAGATCCCCCTCCGCCGCCCTCCTGAGGGCCTCCTCCCTGCTGATCTCCGACCAGCCATCGCCGGATAGGTAGGCGTAGCCGCGGGTGTAGCCCTCGTAGATGGACCATATTCTCTCCCTCAGATCCGGCGGTATCGCGTCGAACCTCGAGTTCCGGTCATCGAACTGAAGCATCTCCACGTGAGGGTGTTCGCGGCCCATGGGGAGCTCCATCCCGGTCCCCCGCGATGCGAGAAGCGCCGCGTGCTCCAGTTCGTCCCTGTCCAGCCTGACCATGCCCCTGGCCACGCGCCTGGGCAGGCCCTTCACATGGTCGTCGCGGTAACCTATGAGCCCCGGGTCCAGGCCATTTGCCAGCAGGAAGAGCTGTATGCCGTTGCACTTGAAGCAGACCCCGCAGGGCCTGACATCCCCGTCCTCCCCGTGCGCGGAGTGACAGCTCACCTGTAGCCTGAAGAGCTGTGGATATCTCCTCGAGAGCGCGCGCTCCACCACCAGGCCTGACAGCGGCCTCACCGCGGACCACTGGCGCAGGCCCCATCCCCTGCGCCGGAACCACCTGGACATGTACGCGTCGAATTCCTGGCTCTGATCGTACACCGCGTAGTAGTGCTTTATGCCGTTGAATTCGTACGTGAGCCCGGATGGATCGTCGTACTCGTTTCCCAGGACGACGTTGCCCACCCCGCGGGCATGGAATATGGGAAGGCATGAGAACACGTAGTGCTCGAAGAAGAAGAGACGTACGGGATATATCTCCGGGCGCCTCCTGCGCAGCGCCTCCACCTTAACTATGCGCATATTCCTCTCTATCGCTGAATAGAGCCTGTCCACGTTGCTCCAGACGCGCGCCGTATTTGGCTCGTTCGCGCTGAACCACCTGTAGGCCCTCAGCGCGGTGAACCAGTGGTGGCCGGACTCGTTGAAGAAACAGGGATGCGGCGTGCAGCCCACCTCCTTAGTCACGCCGTACGTCAGAAGGCTCTCCTTTCCACCGGAGGACATAACTCCGCATCTGTCAGCGCGCGGCGCGTCCACGTCCATTGGATCGCGGCGGCGGGGGAACTCCATCTCGGCCACGGGGCGCGCGTCCTCCGGCCCGACATCTGCCGGGTCCGGAAGATATTCCTCCCTTATGTAGCCGGTCCTGTTCACTATCCTGTTGACGAAGATATCGCGGGCTGTCGCGTCGGACATGTCCAGTATGAACTGCACGTCCTGATCGCTCAGTGGGACGTCGAACACCATCCTCTTGGAGAACAGGGCGTAGTTCAGGGCAGGGACAGAGGCCATCAGGGAGCCCGCCTCCTCCGAGAACTCGGGCGGTATGTCCTCCCCATACACGTGCATCAGCCTGTAGCGTAGCTCGGACCCTCCGACGGTCCTCAGGAGGTAGTCCGCGGATATCCTGCGGCGCTCCACGCGGAGATTTTGGACCCTCAGCTCGTCGAAGCAGGTGAGATCTGGGGACGTCAATCCGTCATCCTCGCGCTTGAGGAGCGTATCCTGGGGAGGTCCTCGACCAGACGATCGACGATCTTGCCGACACCGTGCTGAAGCGGCGCGCAGGAGATCACGCCGTATTTCCGCTCGTACTCCTCGGCCACGGAATCGGCCTCGCCGGGCGACATGCCCTCCGTGTTTATCGTTATCGCGTAGACGCCGTGGCCAGTTATCAGCTCCAGCAACTTCAGATACCTGTCCAAATCGGGCATGGGGTACTGCGGATACCCGTCGAGGTGGGTCCTCCTCGGCGCATGCTGCAGCACAACGACCTCGGGCCTCGCCACCGTCAATATCTCAAGGCTGCCCGGAAACGCTGGGTGCAGCAGCGATCCCTGCCCCGGTATTATTATGACGTCGGGCCTCTCCTCCCTGTATGCCCTCACTATCTCCCTCTCGAGTCCACCCGTTATGAAATCGTTCACCATGGCGTCGAGAACTATGCCGTACCTCGCCCCCTGCATCCAGGCGGTCTGCCCCGTGCCTATGAACGCGGCCCTCACGCCGCGCTCGCCGAGGGCTTCCGCCAGCATCAGTGCTGTGGTTCTCTTGCCTATCGCCGAGTCCGTGCCGACCACCACTATCCTGGGCGAGCTGACCCTATCCATCTCACCCGTGTAGAACGTGCGCCAGCTGCTGTAGATCTTCCGCACGTCGACTATCTCCGCGCCGTGTTCTGCGGCAGCGCGCAATAGATCAGGGTCGTCGCTCAGAAATTCGTGGAGCCCGGACACGACGTCCATGCCCCTCGTGAGCGCGGCGAGCACGACGTCCCTGTATCCCGGCGGAAGGCGTCCGCCTGCCACAGCGGCGCCTATTATCAGAACCTCGGCATCCGGGTGCTCGGCGAGCGCCTCCTCGAGGCTGGCGTAAATCTTAATGTCGCGATGCTTCCCGTCGAGCACTGCGCCCGCGTCCATGCCGGCGTACGCGCTGTCTATCACGCCCAACACGTCGAACCGGTCGGAGCGGCGGACTAGGCCGTGCGCAGTCTTGCCGTCCGTGCTCCCGTAGACCCCCTCCGCCAGTATCAGCGCCCTTCTCCTCATGGCAAATGCCACCGACTGGTGAACACCAGCACGTGTGTGCCGCCGTCAAGGCTCCTCAGGGCCTCCACGACGGATGCCGAGGCTGGCAGCACGTCTATTCCCTCCAGCTCCCTCAGCAGCCTCGAGTGGCCCAGCATGACCCTGTCCGGCACCCTGAGGGCCCCGCCGCCGCTCTCCCTCAGCGCCCTGAGGGCCGCATCGCCGTCGAACGATATCATTGAGACCAGCGGCTCGTTGTATTTCGTCTCCTTCACGGATGGCGTGGGGACCGCGCTATCCCTGCCGCTCAGGAAGCTATCGACCGCGGAGTTCCCGTGCACGGTTGTGACGCCTATCATCCTGGGCACGCTCTCTATGTATCCGAGATCCTTGAGGCGCCTGAACCCCATGTGCACTCCAGCTAGCGTGGTTCCATTTCCAACCGGCAGGGCGACCGTGGTGGGCGGATCCCCGAGCTCCCAGGCTATCTCGTACGCGAGGGCCGAATACGCCTCGAAGTTGACCGAGGTGTTCGATGATCCGGGATTGGCATCGTACCAGCCGTTGTCGGAGGCCGCCCTGACGCTTCTCTCCACGGCGTCCTCATACGAGCCGTCGACGAACACCAGCTGGGCGCCGTACCTCCTCAGGTCCGCCATGCGCTCAAGCGTGTAGCGCCGCGGCACGAATATCACCGCCTTGGCACCGACCATTCTGGAGTAGTACGCCAAGGAGACCCCGAAGTTGCCGCACGTGCCGGCCGTGAGCACCCTGAACCCGCCCTCCAGCGCTCTCTGCACGTGCAGGGCCGCGGCGCGATCCTTGTGAGTTCCAGTCGGGTTCACCCCCTCGTACTTCGCGTATATCTTGGAATCCCCCCGCGCGAAGAGGCGCTCCAGGGATGGTAGCCGGAGGAGCGGCGTCCTATAGTAGCTGAGCTCCTGTCTCACCAGCATGGGGCACTACCTCCCATTGGGGAGGAAGGATGACCTGGAGGATGCGAGGGCGAAGCTTCGCCCTCTTCTTCGGACCGCTCAGAGTCGAGCGGCATTCTTTCATATCACCTAGCTCCGGATTATGCGCATATCGCCCGAGATTTAAGATTTACTGTGCACCGACATCGCACGACCCGACAACTAGGAGTCAGTGGGACGTATCAGAGCACATGAGGACTTCACTGCCGCGCGGGCGGCTCAGAAGTTCCGACGCTCATCATCTGACGAATGCCGGTTCGCTGAAGCTTATAACCCCTTTCCCAACTTTTGACTAAGTTGGATATGTGCCGGGGTTTTTGGGCGTTACTTCCCTTTGTGGAGGCTATACTGTTGCGGTCCTGGTTGGTGGGAGTGGGCACGACCCCGCTGTGGTCCACGATGAACGAGAGCGGCCTGAGGTTCCCCCTCCCCTTCCCCTGGACCAGCACCCCGGAGCCGCGCCTCAGTATGTTGAGCGCGCCGTTGAGGTCGCTGTGCAGCCTGT
>JAGDXL010000028.1 GCA_023256385.1 Nitrososphaerales archaeon | reverse complement strand
GTGGAACCCGCCGCCGTGGATTGAGGAATCAGAGTTCGGCAGGGTCCTGAGCTGGATAGTCTCCCTGGGCTAGGAGGTGATGGGATGCGACCTGAAGTTGACGGAGCCATCTCTAGTGAGATAAAAGTAAAAAAATTCTTAGATAAGGCTATGCTCAGCCAGCGATCGTTGTAGTAGTCGCATTCGATGCAGGTACGGTGAGCAAGGTTATCGAGTATCCGTCGCCGGAGATAGGAACCACGGTTATGTTCACCGCGCGCATGGACGAATCCTCCAGGTGCGGCGTCAGCGCTATGACGCCCTCATACAGGAAGGTGGCGCTCTGGCCAGGTTGTAGTGTGTACCCAGCGAGTGCGTGCTCGAACTCATCATCTGCAAAGGCAATTCCTTGGAACGCGTTGAGGCCATTGGAGCCGTACGACTGATCGGCACCCCTACCAGGCCCACCCATCATCACGTTGTCCGGGCCATTCCCGTTTGAGTTGAACCCATGCATCCATTCCTGCAAGTCGCTCTCGTTGCCCTCACCCTCCACCTCGAGCTTCTTCTCCTTGGCACCTGGCGGCAGGGGCCATTTAACATTCATGTGTTCCGATGCCATCTGCAACGCTGGAACTAGCTGCGTCCCGTTCGCGAAGAAGACCATGCGCATGTCCGCCCTAGCGCCCACGACGTTTACAGTAGCGGAGAAGTCCTTCTTCTGTATCGTGACCGGCGGGACGCTCAGCGCCCATGGGCCCTTGAGGGCCACGCCCATGATCTGCACCGACTCATTGCCCTCGTTGGTCAGCGTGATCCTCAGCGTGGTCACGTTGCCGTTGACTGTCAGCGTCACGGAGGTGATGGCGACGTCGGCGCGCCCGGCCCTCTCGAGCTCATCGCGCAGGTGCTTCGGCACGTGGAACACCGAGCCGGGCGGCGCCGTGTAGTTCAGCGGCAACGCGACGGCCGCTGGCGCCATCACGAACACAGGCTGATCGCCGACGAACGCCTCGAACACGTGCGGCTGGAGATCCACTAGCGCCCCGGGCGCGGCACGCGACGCGTTGACTATCGGTATCTTCAGCACGCCGCTGGGGAGCATGACCGGGTAGGTCGTCCCGTTGACCATTATCGTCGCGTTGGACACGTAGAGGCGAACCTCGTTCACGGTCGCGTTCGCCGGTACCCTGACGTTCGCTATGACCACGCTCAGGTTCTGGAGCGCGAGCAGGTTCACGCCGCCGGTCGCGCCGGTGTTGGCTATCCAGCCCTGCTCCTCGGTGTGGACAGCGACGCCGCTGTAGTTTATCGTGAGTGCCGTCGTCCCCGTTGGGACGATTGGCGGATCGGTCAGCGCCACTGCATATGCCACCTGTGCGGTCGGCGCATGCGCACGCGTCGACATCGCGTACCACGCGCCGCCCGCCGCGACTACCACAACGATCGCTATTGCCAGCGCTACAATTCCCCAGTTCTTCATCGCAATTGGGTGGCGCAAGGATATTTAATAGGAACACCGAGGAACGACATCGTTCCCGCGTGGAACGCTAGAGGAACCTCGGCACGTGGACCTTGACGTCGCCCACGAGATCTCCAGGGCCCTCAATCAAGTATCCATCAGCAGTGGACGGCGATATCCCGTAGTAGTCCGGATGCACGGGGTCCGCGGCGTCCTCCCTCAGGCGAACCCACACGATCCCCCTCCTCGGCATATGAATGCGCCTCGAGAGCTTAGCGTGCACGGTCCTGTAGGGCCCCTCCGTTGAGCCGGCGGAAGCCATTATGAGCGGTGCGAGCAGTATCGTTGCTCCGTTGAGCGCGGGCGCCCGCGGTCCCGGGAGCATCAACAGTGGCTTTCCGCGCACGACCGCGCCGCAGCTCCTGGCCGCCTCGGCCACGTCGATGCCGCGAAAGATCTCCGATGGCCCGAGGGATTCCGCGGCCAGGTACGTCACATCATGAGCGCTGGGCCCGGTGCCTCCCAAGGTCACCACGAGGTCGGCGGACTCCATGGACTCGGTGATGGCGGACGCTATCGCGCTGGGCGAGTCCTCAACGGTGCCCATGTTCACGGCTTCCCCGCCGAGCGCCCTCACAATGTGCTTCACCGTGACGTAGCGCGTGGTCCTGCCCGGCGCCTCGAGCGATATCTCGCTGCCCACTGAAATCATGGCGACGCGCGGCCTCCGGTAGACGCGCACGAACCTCCTGCCAAGCATTTCTATGAGCTCGACGTCGAGCGGGGTGACCATGTGCCCCCTCGGAAGCACCGCATCGCCGGCCCTAGCGCCCGAGCCCCTCGGTATGATGTTCTCCAGCGCCCTCGGTCTCCTCGGTATCGCGACGCGTCCCCGCGAGGCGACCACCTCCTCCACCGGCACGAGCGCTGCTAGGTCGTCCTCCACGAGGCACCCGGAGTACGCGACGACCGCCTCCCGGGGTTCCAGCGACTTAACAATCTCCCCCGGACCGCACTCGCTCGATATCAGTGCCTCCCCGGGCCAAGTGTCATCGGCCCTCACGAGGTAGCCGTCCTTTGCGCACGTATGCATGCGCGGTATGTCGGCACTGGGAGTCAAGTCCTCCGCGAGAACTCTGCCCACTAGGTCCTCGTCCACCCCCACGTATTCCCATCCACCCGGCCTTGCAGAGGCCAGCAAAATCCTGAGCGCATCCTCGAGCATCAAGGGCATGCACCAGATCAGAGGTCCAGTAAGAACCTGGCATAGTAAAGGCCATCGCGCCTTCCCACGGACATCATATGGTACGTCACCGCCTTCACCTCCCTGCCCATTCCATGTCTGGAGGGATCGTAGCGTTCCCCCTTCATTATGGCGGAGAGCCCCGTGCCCCGGTCGTCCATATCTATGCGAAATCTCGTGAAGGCGTTTCCATCCACCTGCAGCTTGTTCAGGACGCACTCCAGCCAGTTGTACAGCAGGTTCTCCACATCGTAGCCCTGGACCTCGCACCGCTCCTCGAGCGCTCCGCGCACTCTCCGCACATCCAGCATTATGGACATCATGGCCCTGGCGGCGTTAGCGAACACCTCCGGCATGGTCCTGCCGTATGCCTCCATAAGTGCGTCCGACATGTGCGGCAGTTCCCTGTACCACCTCATCTCCCGGAGAGCCTCCCCTCGAGAAACGAGAACAGCTCATCCTCGTCGCGGAATATCTTGGTGGAGTAGTAGCGGAAGAACGGGCTCTCGGGGCCCTTGAAGACCACATATACCTCCTTGGCGCTGGAGAATGCGTACGTCATCTCGGAGAGCACGCCCGGCGACATGACCGGCACGTAATAATAGACGACAACGAAATCGCTCTGATCTATCAGTTGATAATCCCTGGCCACTATCTGATCGTATATGTCCTCCCTGACGGACTCAATCTCCTCGGGCGTCACGCCTTCGAGCCTAGTCCTGCCCTCCGCTAGATCGGAATCCTCGACTTCCCCGGGATCGAACACCAGGAGTCCCCTTCTCCTCAGCTCGGCGGCGAACGCCCTCAGGCGCTCCGAGAACTCCTGCGCCATGTCGCCCAGGTGCGTCATGGGGTAGCTCAGATACGCCTTTGGGGCGGAGTGGTTCTGCATAAGGCGGCGCAGCGTCTCCGGCGGCTGCTTGGCCGGCAGCATGAAGAACGGCTTCCTCTGGAAATCAGCGATCGACTTCGTGAGGAACGTCTCCTCGTCCCTCCAGACTATTAGGTCCTTGAGCCCCAGTCTTCCCCTCCAGTGCTGCGAGGAATCGAGCCTCTCCTTCATGCTCGCTATCGAGTCCACTATCGTGACGTACAGGTCCGGGGAGAGCAGGTTCAGGTAGTAGAAGTCGAACGCCTGCAGGAGGTGTCTCTTCCACCTGAAGCACGCATGCGTGCTGACCACCACGTTCTCCCGGTCCCGTGTCTCCCTCAATATCTTCTCGAAGACGGTCGTCCTCAGGTAGTTGAGCGTCGACGGCGCCAAGTTAAGTATGCGTCCCTCCGGTATCTCCACCCCCAGGTTATCCGCGGTCTCGAACATCATCGAGCCCACGTCGAAGACCTCCACGTTCTCCCCGGATGACCTCATCTCGGCGACCGCGCGCGAGATGTATTCACCTCTACCGCTGCCGCTAGTTCCAGTGACTACGATCCTCGCCACGCCGGCAGATGCGTCGAGGTGCAATATATTTTAGCTCCAGTGCTCCGACTCTGATGCATGGGGATCTTCAGGGCATACGACGTCAGGGGAATCTATCCCCACGAGCTGGGACCTGAGCTTGCGGCGAGAATAGGTATGTCGTACGGTGCCATAGCTACCTCCAGGGGGCTGCGCGCGATATACATAGGCAGGGATGCTAGGCTCACCGGGCCGGTGCTCATGGCGGCGTTCTCATCTGGCGCCATGGCCTCGGGGCTCGACGTGGTAGACGTAGGGCTAGTGCACACGCCGCTGATATACTGGCTGACCGCGAGGGACAGGTCCAGGGAGGGGGTCATGATCACGGCGTCGCACAATCCGCCGGAGTACAATGGGGTCAAGATATCATACTCCGGTAAGGCCTACTACTACGATAACCTCTACCGCGACATAGAGTCTTCGCTCGACGGCGCATCCCCCAGTACCTGGGATCGCGCGGGATCCATGTCGCACGAGGATCACCTAGAGGAGTACATGGAGGACGTGCTGAGGAGGTCCGATCGTCCGGAAAATCCCCTCAAGGTGGTCGTCGATTCCAGCAACGGCTCCTGCTGGTTCGCGCGTGAGCTTCTCTCGCGTGCCGGTGTGGAGGTAATACCGGTGAATGTGGAGCCTGACGGCAGATTCCCCCACCACGTGCCGGACCCACTGAGGGAGGAGGCATACGTCGATGCATCGCGCGCCGTGCGCAGCGAGGGCGCTGACCTCGGCATAGTGTTCGACGGCGACTGCGACAGGGTGGGATTCGTGGACGAGCTGGGAAATCCCATAGGGGGCGATGCAGCTGCAATGGTGCTCGCCGCCGACGTGCTGTCCAGGAGGCCGGGCTCCAAGGTCGTGCTCAACGTCATGATGTCGAAGGCAGTCTCGGACCTCGTCAGCTCGCTGGGCGGGATCCCGGTGATGGTCAGGGTCGGACACTCCTTCGTCCAGGAGGCGCTGGAGAGGGAGGGTGCAGCGTTCGCCGCGGAGATAAGCGGACACTTCTACTTAGCTGACTCCTACTATGGATTCGACGACGCCGCCTATGCCGCCCTACGCTTCATCGGCGCGCTTTCTAGCGCCGGGAGGCGTCTCTCCGACCTCGTGAGATCGCTTCCCAGATATCACTCATCCCCCGAGTCCAGGTTTCACTGCCCAGATGAGCTGAAGTTCCGCGTGGTGGAGGAGCTGAGGCGCAGATATGAGGCAGAGGGACTACATGTGATCGCGGTGGACGGTGTCAGGGTGGAGGTGGAGCATGGCTGGTGGATAGTCAGGGCATCCAACACGGAGCCAGCGCTGGTCCTCAGGGCCGAGGCGAAGGATCCCGCGTCACTTGACGCCCTGACCTCAAGGATGCAGTCCGACTTGGCCTCAGTGATGCGCGATCTCGGCTGCGGCACATCCCAGGGATCAGGTAAATAGAACCGTCAGAGGCCTTCACCTCCACCGCCGAGTCCTCGACCACGTTCAGCGCGACCACCGCTGCGATCACGGCATCCAGAGCATCCCTGGAATTCGGAAGCTCGTCGTATGAGATCCCGGTAGCATCAAGGAGCTCCTCCACTCCCCGGCATCCACTTGCATCTAGCGCGCTCCTCGGGTGCGTCTCAAACGCCGGAACGCCGATGAGCTGCAACAACCGGACTGATCTCTCCACGAGCATCGACATTCCGCGCCACGATGGTGGAAGCAGGTGGAACCCTCTCCGTATCATCTCCGAGTCTATCTTCCTGAACGCCCCATTCTCGGGCATCGAGAGCGGGGAGTCTATCGCCAATGCCTCCACGGCGCTCATCGCGTTCACGATGTCATTATCATCGTAACATATTTCGACCCGCGCGAGTTTCCTACGCTCCAGCTCTATTATCGCGACGCCGCTTGGTCTTCTTGCCGACGCTGAGGGGTCAAGCCCTCCTACCAATCTCGCCGCCGGCGCCCACCTCCATCAGAATCAGTGGCCGCCCCTCTATCACCATGCTGAGCAGCTTCCTCCTCCCGCTCTCCACGAGTCTCCAGACGGTTCCCCTCGATACTCCCATGAGCGATGCGGCCTCCTCCTGCAGGAGACCCTCGTAGTCCACCAGCCTCAACGCCTCCAGTTCGTCCGGCGTCATCACAATTGCTTCAGCACCGCCTTCATACGATTTGGCCGGGAGGAAGGCGGAGAACTGTGGCGTGAACCTTATTATGCGGGGTTTAGGGGGCCTTCCTCTCCTCCATCCCCAACCATGTTCGTACATGTTGCATGGTATGAACCTCCCCCTAAATATAGTGGTGGGTTGGACCGCACGTCAAGCATAACCGGTCAGTCTCACGGGACTTGTTCGGCGGTCACGACGGGGGACAACATGTACTGGCCATTGCCGGTTGACACCAGATGGGGTCCCATCAGCACTTCCAGCTTCGCAGTGGAGCCGCCTGTCACGTGCAGGCCGCCCTTGATTATCGGAACCTTCAGGATCCCGCTCGGGACCGATGCAGTGACGTTAACCGGTCCAACGGTGACCTCAGCTGACGATACCACCATCCTCAGCTCCGTGTAATTGCCGGCCGGGATCGTCGAAGATGTGAGCAGTTGGGGCGAATTCGTCAACTGCACGGTAGTAGACGAATTACTCAAAGTTATCCATCCACCGGATTCCGAGTGCAGCATGACCGATGACACCGTAATGTAGACAGCGAACGACGGATCTCCCTGCACGTAGACTTCGACGGTTCCATATGAATAGTGATAATAGAGCACGGCGCCCGCCAACGCTGCAACAATCACGATGGCTATCACCATCACGGACGTGCGACTCATGTTTTCCTGTCGCGATCACGCTTAGCTATAAACATGACGATCCGAGGGAGCGGATTGCCTTAAGGGACTCGGTCTAAGATAGAGACTCCGCTACGAGGCATCGGCGAGGCCTCACGCCCCCGGCGCCTAGTTGCCTCCCTTCCCCTTAGACTTGAGCTCCTGGAGCTGCCTCTGGAGCTCGGCTATCTGCGACTCCAGCTGCT
>JAGDXL010000008.1 GCA_023256385.1 Nitrososphaerales archaeon | reverse complement strand
TGCTGAGCTCCATCTCCGACTCCACCTTCCCCTTCTTGTACTCCCCCACCGCCCTGCCCATCGAGTGGAAGAGCTCCGGTATCTTGTTCGCGCCGGCGAAGAGCACGACCGCCACTATGATTATGATTATTATGTCGGTGGCGCTGCCTATCAAACGCGCACATCACCTCAGGATCTCGAGCGGACGGACCGCATAGATAAGGGTTGCCCCGGCACATGGACCAACTTATTTCCCAGTAGTTATAATTCGGATGTAGATAATTGTGGAAAATTGACTGGAAATTACCAGCTGTTAGGAGGAAGGAAGCTGAGATCTTATCTTGTCACCTGAAGAACCAGTGCCTGGGCTTCTCGTCCTCCTCCAGCGGCAACAGTAGAGCTCCCAGCCCGACCATTGCCATGAAGAATATCGCACCTCCCACGAATATGTAGAGATCGTGGGGTATTATAGTGAACTGCAGCAGGGAGTAGGGAGAGGCTCCATTGAGGTACGTCCTGAGCTCGTAGAGCCACGTTGAGCCAGAGGGCGATATAGGAGAGTTGCTGTAGTACCAAGTGATTATCTGCGGTATTATCACTGAGGTGTAAACTATTGAGAACATCCCGACCAGGGAACCTATGCTTCCAATCAATAGCGCATGGCGATTGCTCTTGAACGTGGCGACTAGGTAGGATATTATGGGGACGAGTAACCCAGCGAACACTACAGCGTCCCAGAGGAGCTTGAAGTACGGGCCGCTGTAGAGCAGCGACGTCCACGGCCACGCCTCTTGGTTAGTCATCATTATCCACATCCACCAAGCGAACATGAATGACAGCGCCAGCGTCGCTATCAGGCCGTCCCTGGCGACCGGCTTCACCCACCGGCCATCGTCCTTTCTGCTCAGCGCCCAGTACGCATAGCTGACGAGTGAGAGCGCCGCTATGCCACCGTAGAATGACAGGACCACGTACATCATGGGCACGAACGCCCCGAAGTCGAGCACCCATGTCGAGAGGTACCCGAAGACAGCCCCGAGGTTCGCGTCCAGTATCAGGTCTGCTGCAATCGTGTAGAGTATTATGCCCACGTCGGCCGCGGCGATCAACTTTATCACTTTGTTCCAGACGGGTCTGTCGGTGTCCTTCTTCTCGCCCATCAGCGCCAGTATGCTCAGTATTATCCCCACGCCGACCAGCAAGTAGAGCACGCCGTTCCACGCTATCCTGGAATAGGGATTGAAGCTTGTGTAGATGTAGGTCATCTCCAGTGGCTTGTAGACAGATGCGAAGACCATTATCCAGCCTGGCACGAGGAGCGCTAGTGCCAGCCACTCCAGCCTGGACGACAGCTTGTGCAGTGGGTTGCCCTCTTGGTCCTTCCATTTGAACACCCTGTAGAGCGAGTTGTACGTGCTGACGCCGGTCCCCAGCACCCCGAAGAACACGTAGCCTATAACGAGGAGCCCCCATCTCACGGGAGCATAGTTGGGGACCTCGAAGCTCAGACCGTAAAGCATGAGCGCTCCTCCAATTATCAGGAAGAGAAGCGTGAACGCCAGAGTCTTGGCCTTATTCATATACCCCCACCCCCATTGGCCTTCTTGCTGAGAACGTAAAGCGTATGCGGTTGCACGTTCAGCTGAGGATTGATCGCCACAGCCTGTCCCGTCTCGGCCAGCTTGGACACCTCCGAGTTGGGATCGTCCAGGCACCCGAATATTCTGGCACCTCCCACGCACGTCCTGACGCACGCCGGTGTGTGAGTGTCGTCGGGCGCAGTACCGTAGCAGTACGTGCACTTGTCGACGTGCGGCACCACATGTATGGCATTATCGCCATAGTACTCCTTCGCCTTCTGTATATCCTCGTACGTGTACATGTACCTTGCGCCGTAGGGGCACGCCTCGACGCAGTATTCACATCCCATGCACTTGTATTCATCGACCACGACTATTCCACCATCCACTATCTGCGTAGCGCCTGTCGGGCATACGTAGTAACACGGCGGGTTCTCGCACTGCATGCACAGCCTGGGTATGAACATTCTCTGCGTGTTCGGATATGTCCCGAGCTCAAGGTCCTCCACGTGGGTCCTCCACAGTTCCTCCCAGAACGGAGTCTCGTTCTCGAACGCGCACGCCGCGGTGCACGCCATGCACCCGAGGCACTGATCTATCTTGATCACCATGCCCCACTTGTTGCACGGCGACGTGTTGCCGAATGCCTGCATCGGGTTCGCGCTAGTGCCGGTGGTCGCGCTCATCATAGCTCACCTCCCGTCGGACTCGTGTCCGGTTGAATATCCTCCTCGGAGGGCAGCGTGGTGGTCGCGGACGCCAGCGCGGTGTACTCCTGGACCTCGCTTGAGGTCGCGGGCCTCACCTCCACCGTCTGCTGCTGCATCATCCTGTGCGCCGTGAGCGGATCGTACGACTTAGTCCAGAGATTGGTCATGCCCCTGTTGCCGAAGCTGTCCAGTGCCCTTATGGAATAGGAGAGCGCGGGGTTACTCTGCCCCCATGGATCAGGAAGCCCCACTGTGTCCGGCCTTATCCAGTTAGTGAGGTGGGCGCGCGCCACCACCTTGGCGCCGGTCAGCTTGCTCACGACAGCTATCCAGTCGCCCTCGTTTATGCCGAGCTGCGCGGCCGACGCAGGATTTATCCAGATGTACTGATATATATTCTTATGATATCCGTTCGCGGTTATTGCATAGGTCATGGGGTTGTCGGTCATGTACGTGTAGGCTATCGGGGGTATCTTGAAGTAATCGAGGAAGAACTCGGGTGGGGTGGGCTCGAATGATGGATCGTTGTAGGGTGCGCTCGGCGCCACGTAGGTGCCGGGCTTCACGGCGTAGCCGGCGTTCCAGTTCGGCGGCACATAGGTCAGGAGGGGATCCCATGTGGGATCGTATCCATACGTCTTGACGACGTAGTAGTAGAGCAGCATGCTGTACACCTCTATCCTGCCGGTCGGCGTGGCCGCGGGCATTCCATAGGGTATCAGCTCGTTCGCGGAGCTGAAGTCGTCGTATGTCTTCACTGGCAGGACGCCCTGGGACTCGAGGGTACTAGTGACCTGGTCTGGGGTCGTGTTGAGGACCTGGGCGAAGATGGAGGACTGAACCTGTCTCCACGAGTCTGCTATTATTCCTCCAGTCCTGGGATAGGCGCCGTACTGCTGTAGATATCCCATGTACTTCTGGAGGTTTGACTGCACCGCGGATAGGAGCTGATCGTACGGGAGCCCGTTCCCGGCGGCCATCTGGGCGACGTACTGCTCCAGGATCCCCATCTCGTAGGCCATCATCAGTATTATGTCCAAGTTCGGTACAGTCTGGGGGAACACCCTGGGGACGGCCTGATTCCTGGTCCTGTAGTAGTAGTCGAGCGCAGCGGAGTCGTCCCAGAAGGGCTCCTCCCTCTCCAGATAGGTGGCGTCGGGGAGTATGACGTCCGCGTAGAGCGTAGTGTCCGTTGGCAATATGTCCATGGACACCACGAACAGGTTCGAGAGTATCTCCTTCCACTCGGACTCCTGGAAGTCCTTCGCCGGGTTCACGCAGCAGAGTATCGCCATCTTCGGCTTGTACGTTGTGCCGTTCCACGTCAGCTGCCCCTGCAGTGCCTCGTAGATGCCCGCGTCCGGGAACATGCTGAAGGCGGCGGCGGGCTTCAGGCCCTTCGAGACCAGATTCTGATTGAGTATCTCGTCGATTGATGGATATCCATGGACCCAGAACTTCGGGTTGTGGAACGCGTAGATGGTGGCAAACGCGTTCAGGATCAGGCCCGGTAGGGTGACATATGGTACCTGCTCAAGGATCCCGGGCCTCTGGATCAGGATCCCAGGTGGGGTACCGGAGCTCACTGCTGAGCTATACGCGTCGTTCAGCGCGCTCATGCTCTCCCTGTAGACGCCGGAGTACACCCAGGCACCCCTGCGGTCTACGTTGCCGGTAAGCGCCATTATGGCGGCAACCGCCTTCCTGAACTGGGTGGTGTAGCTGCCCCACTGCCCCTTCTGGCCGGTGGCTATGTCCATCGGGCGCGTAGTGGCCATCCGGCGCGCAACCTCCTCCAAGATCGATGGGTCCACGCCAGACACAGTGGACGCGTGGTCCACCGTGTAGCCTGAGACCCTCTCGGCCAGCTTCTGGAAGGCGGTGTACACCTGCTGCCCATTGTACGTCGCACCCTGCGGACTGAGGGCTGGTATTATCCGGTTTCCATCGACGTCGTACATGTTCGTGTTCGTGAAGGGCGGCACCTTCGCGAGTCCTCCCCTTATCTCATCATACACGTAGAACGCCTTCACGGTGCCGTCCGGATACTCCTCAGCGAGCGGCTTCAGGAGTCCGTTTCCCTCGTCCACCAGTAGGAACGGAAGATCTGTGTGGTACCTGACGAAGTCGGAATCATAGTAACCGTTGCTTATTATGTAGTTTATTATGTACATGGCGACCGTCAGGTCGCTCCCGGGCTTCACTGGAACCCAGAGGTCCGCCTTGGAGGCGGCCTCGCTCTGCCTGGGATCTATGACTATCATGAACGCGCCGTTGTCGAGGCCCTCGCCGAGCCTGTGGGCCCTGTTGACGAATATTCCAGCGGGGTTACCGTTGTCACCCCAGACGACTATCAGCGATGAGTACGTGAAGTCATCCATTAAGTCGGAGCCATGTATGTCGAATGTACCCATGGTCAGGTTTATCCCCAGGTGCTCGCCGTATATGCAGGGCTGCATGGGGCTGCCGGCCATGTTCGGCACCTGTGAGGCGAACATGAACGGTATGAACTGGGGCCGATAGTTGGAGCACGGTATTGCCCCGCCGCCCAGTATAATCTCATATGGTTGCACGTTGTTCTGCTTCATCGTGTTGAGTATGTAGCCGACCGCCTCCTCCCACGTGGCCTCCTTGAAGGCCCAAGTTCCCTTTGGACCTGTCCTTATCAGGGGGGTCTTTATCCTGTCCTTGTTGTAGGTCAGGAACGCGCCGGACCTGCCCCTGGCGCACACCTTTCCTCTGTTCAGGGGAGAAAGGGGATTTCCGTCTATCTCTATGGCCCGCACATAGCTTCCGTCCGGTGACTTCTCCACGGTAGTTATCACGTCGCACGTGGAGGAGCATATTCCGCAGATCCCCGGCACGTATGTGTAGGTCCAGTTTGGCTGCAGGGTCTCGACGTCGTATCCGCTCTGCGGCATGAGTGATAGGAAGTTCAGGTCAAAGCCGGCGGAGAGCTTCTTCGCCGCGTACAGGAGGGCCGCGGATCCCGCCACCGCGCCCGATAATTTGAGGAAGTCGCGCCTGTCGACTGAGATGCCCGATCCCTTATTACCAGACGCCCCGTCGCTCACGTGAGGCCGCTTTTGCGCGTCTTATATTAACTGTTTGCCGCCGCGGGGCTATAATATATATAGGCGCAACACCATATGGTTATACATTTTTATGGTGATATAGTCATATTATTATATAAAATTTCATTGTAAATGTTTCAACCTCTCGGCCTCACGTGCGACGAATGCGGACAGCGCCCTGCCGAGCGACCTTATGCACCCATCGGAGCATTTGTTGATGACGTCGTCCGCAAGTTTGCCCATCCACGTGAGCACGTGTTCTCTGACGAACTGGTCACCTTCGTCAGCGGAGCCGGTGCCGTACAGCACCGCGGCGAACTCCAGCACCGCCGCTGCGTGATCCTCCGGGACGGTCGTGGGCGCCACGCCATGCTTTCTGTACCAGATCATCAGGTCGTGTACAACCCTGCCATGGATGCGGCCCTCCCTGTACCAGGACTCGTACGGGGGACACGGCACGCCGCCGATGTTCGCCACGAAACACGACGTGTACTGCGTCCTCGGCACGTCGGGATCCGCCGATTCGCAGCGCCCTAGCACGTCGAGGAGTAGGCCCCTGATCTCCTGATCATCCACGGAGTCCAGGATTCCCCGGAGCTCCCCGTAGTATCTGGGACCACCTAGCAGAAGCGACATGGCCTTGTAGGAGTGCGCTATGCCCATTGAGATCACCTCTTGGGGCCGAATGCTGTGGATCCCTGAATGCCCTTCCTTATGGAGTACTCGAAGCGGTGCTTGGGGCATCTCTCGAGCCACTCGTCGTCCACCGGCAGTCCCCTCTCCTCCATGGTCCTCTTGACCTTGTCCAGCGTCCTCCTAGTTCCCACGAATGCGCCGCAGTCCCTGCAGTAGACGTTGTGATCCTCGGCCAGCGTGCGCCTCTCGAGGGCGCCGGAGTGCGGCCTGGCGGAGATGGCCCTGACGCGGGATCCGCCCTGGTCCCTGAACTCCGGGCACACGTTGACGCACACGTCGCATCCGACGCACGATGAGGGATCGAAGCGCAATAAGGTCCTATCGCCCTCACGCGC
The DNA here is from genome assembly GCA_023256385.1 of Nitrososphaerales archaeon. Lineage (GTDB taxonomy): Archaea > Thermoproteota > Nitrososphaeria > Conexivisphaerales > Conexivisphaeraceae > Conexivisphaera. The sequence goes on along the minus strand of JAGDXL010000008.1, from coordinate 1,830 downwards.
TATCGTCAGCGCGTTCGTGGGGCACCACTTGGCGCAGTTCTCGCAGAGGGTGCACGTATCGTCGACAGAGAGATCCCTCACGCCCAGGAGCGGCGCCGATGCCTCGTCAGCGAGGGCCGCAATTATGGCAGGCCTCCTGTACGATGGAGCTGCGGCGCGGACCGCAGGCGCACCGTCGCGTGCCTGAGGACGCGAGGGCTCCCCGCCCTGGCTGAACGCAAATCCTCCGTACACTTCGTCCAGCTCACCTAGGAGTTTTCTGAGCGCCGACAGATTGCCGGCCAGCTTGCACCCCGGATCCGGACAGTGGACCGTGACGGAGCCCCCGGCGCGCATCGCGAGCAGGTCCACCGGGCTGAGCTCCCCCACACATGGAAGCTTCAGGGACTCCCCTTCATGCAGCCTGCAGGACACGACCTTATCACCCTTCACGATCCCGACGTTGGCGAAGGATGCGTCAGGATAGTTCGGCATCTGGATGGCGCCCATGGGGCACGCGGCGGCGCAGAGACCGCAGTCCGTGCACTTCGCGTCGTCAACTATGACTGCGCGCTTCTCCGCCCTGTCTATCTCGATGGCGCCGTAGGGGCAGGACCTCTGGCAGATGTCGCACACCCTGTACAGGTCTCCACATGCCTCCCTGATGTATACGGGATGGCTGGACCTCCCGCTGTACGGGTGCACGTTCCCTGTCATGATCTCCCGGCGAGTGTACTCAACGCTCTCCTCGGTGAACCGTGCACGATCTGCCGCCCATGCGGCCTCCAGCGCAGCCCTCGTAGCCTCCAGGACCCATGGATTCCACCTGTAGTCGATCACCTGCACTAGCAAGGGATTCAGTCCGGCCCTGAGGACAGCGTCCCTGTAGAGCTTGAGGTGCTGCTGGTCGTAGATACCCCTGATTATGAGCGCCTTCCTTCCCCTCAGCCTGGAGGAGAGCTCCACCGGATCGCAGACCTCCTCACCGCCCTTCCGGTGCTCGCAGTAATGATCGAACACCTCGACCCCGAACTTAAGGAGCTGCTGGTTTGCGCTCAAAATGCCTGCCCTCAGTGAGGGCGGAGCCCTGTGTGTCTTAAGGATTGCACATGTACCGTGCTATGAAATAGCGCCACCGGAGCGCGAATCGTGGACCATTCTATCCCTGATATGCACTAAAAATTTATTTAATGGTGCGCAATGATTCTCGGTATATGAGTTCGAACAGGAATGAACGTGACAATATCGTGGTCGCGAGGGTGGCGGAGGCATACAGGATGGACGCCGGAAGGGGCGTGGTCCGGCTGGATCCACTGCTAGCCGAGAAGCTCGGGATAGAGGCCGGGGACGTCGTCGAGATAGTGGGAAGGAGCGGAAAGAAGACGTACGCGCTGGCGTGGCCCGCCAGGCCGGAGGACACGGGGAAGGAGATAATCAGGATGGATGGCTACCTGAGGAAGAACGCGGGCGCCGGGCTGGACGATAAGGTGCAGGTGCGCAGGGTGGAGGCAAAGGAGGCGGAGAAGCTCGTCCTAGCGCCCAGCGAGGAGCTGAGGATAGAGGGCGCCGAGGAGTACTTCAGGGACCTGCTGGAGGGGCGTGTGGTCAGCAGGGGCGACGTCATACCGATAGGCGTCATGGGCACGACCATAGAGTTCGAGGTCACCAGCTACTCGCCGACGGCGGACGCCGTCATAGTGACCCGCAACACGGAGATAAAGATACTAGAGAAGCCGGTCAAGGGCGGGCGCGAGATACCCAAGGTCACCTACGAGGACATAGGCGGGCTCAGGGACGAGATACAGAAGATAAGGGAGATGGTGGAGCTCCCGCTGCGCCACCCCGAGCTCT
>JAGDXL010000007.1 GCA_023256385.1 Nitrososphaerales archaeon | reverse complement strand
GGATAGTCTCCCTGGGCTAGGAGGTGATGGAATGCGACCTAAAGTTGACGGAGCCACTGACACAGAGGCAATATTTATTATACAGTTTTCCTGGGTCCTGCCACATGGTTCCATCGCTCAAGGGCTTCGACGTCCTCAAGGGGGTCAGGGTCGTCGAGCTGACCTCCTGGATATCTGGATCTTACGCCGGGGCAATGCTTGCTGGACTCGGCGCGGATGTGATCAAGGTGGAGCCGCCCCAGGGTGACAGCTGGCGCGACGCCACCGGAATGTACTCCTTCTCCGCGCTGAACCGCAACAAGAGGGGCATAGTGGTGGACCTGACTAAGGAGGATGGCAGGAAGGTGATACGCGAGCTCGTGGAAAGGTCGGACGTCTTCCTCGAGAACATGGCCCCGGACACGATAAGAAAATTCGGATTGACGTACGAGGATCTCAGGGCGATAAATCCCAGGATAATCTACGGATCTATAAAGGGATTCGGAGAGGGTCCCTACGAGAACTACACAGCGACAGATCCGGCAATACAGGCAATATCGGGCAGCATGGAGGTCACGGGCCATCCGGATAGGCCGCCCGCCAGGACTCTCGTCTCATACATAGATGATTCCACGGCCCTCTACATGGCGTTCGCGGTGCTCGTTGCGCTCAGGCGCAGGGATATGACTGGCGAGGGCGCATTCCTGGAGCTGTCGCTCTTCGACGTAGCCTCCGAGTTCATAACCAACAACCTCCTCAACTACTACATGGTGACGGGTGAGCTGCCCAGGAGATCCGGCTCCAGCTATCCATCGCTGGTGCCCTACCGGGTCTACAGGACCAAGGACGGATACGTGTACACGGGCGCCAGGAACGAGAAGGCGTGGGTGGCATTCTGCCGGGTGTTGGGACTCGAGAAGCTGATAGATGACCCACGCTTCAGGACAAATCGGGACAGGGTTCAACACAGGGATGAGCTCGACGCGATAATCGAGGAGGCTACCTCAAAGTTAGAGACCGCGGACCTCGTGAACAGGTTGAGGGAGACTGGCGAGATAATAGCTGTCCCCGTCAACACGATGGACAAGTTATTAGTTGATCCGCACCTGCGCCACCGGGGGCTCATAATAGATCTACCGGATCCCAAGTACAATGGGCTGAAGATGGCCCATATGTCAATACGCACGAAGGGAAGTTACGTCGACTCCGTGAGGTCCCGCGCCCCCATGCTCGGCGAGCACACGGTAGAGGTGCTCAGGGACGTGCTCGGCTACGATGAGAAGCGGATACAGGATCTCCTGAGCTCCGGCGCAGTCAGAGGGCCTCAGGCCAAGCCATAGTCAGGCACTGGCTATTTATCATCGGTCATACCCATCCGATACATTATTATTCCATTATTCGGGGATCCCCCTCGGATCGAGATTGAGCCAAGTACAGAAGAACGTCGTGCCGATAGTCGAGGGCCTGTTCACCTGGCCCTCGGACCATCCCAGGCTCATCGGGAGCCGCTGTCCCGTCTGCGGCAGCGTCCAGTTCCCGAAGTCAAGTGTGTGCAACAACCCGGAGTGCGACCACAGCAGGTCCCCCGAGGAGGTCCTCCTGAGCGAGGAGGGCACCCTCTACTCATTTGACATACACGCCTACGACCTGAGAGAGCCCTTCGAGTACCACAAGGCACCCTACGCGATAGGAGCGGTCGAACTCCCGGAGGGGATAACGATACTCGCTAGGCTGACGACCACGAAGGGCCTGAGGATAGGAATGAAGCTACGCATGAAGGTGGACAAACTGTACGAGGACGCGGAGAACATCTACATGACCTACTACTTCGAGCCAGTCGAGGGAGGTGAGTCGAGATGACCGAGAGCGCTGTGGTCGGCGCGGAGATAACCAACTGGATAGAGGCAGGCAAACCAGCTCCCACCGCGGAGGTCGTGGCTGGTGTCGCGATAGAGGCGCTGAGGCAGGCCGGGCTGAGGCCGGCTGACCTGGACGCCATAATCTCCACGACTTCGGCGATGCCGTTCGGCCATCCGACGTTCCTCACCACTCCGGCGCAGCACATGGGACACAGGCTGGCCGGCAAGATAGGATCGAATGGCCTGCAGGTGATAAACGTGTCCGGCGCGTGCGCCAGCGCGGCCGCGGCCTTCTCCATCGCCGACTCCATGATAAAGTCCGGGAAGGCGAGGAAGGTGCTCGTGGTCGGCTATGATAACTCCCCGAGGGGATTCTACTTCTCCTTCAACTCCTACCTGGACACGGACATGGCGATAGGTTATCCGTTGAAGGTGGTGGGTGCCGTCAATCCGACGTACTGGGCAATGTGGGCTAGGAGGAGGGCCTACGAGATGGGCAAGCCGGTCGAGGACATAAAGGAGGTGATGGCGATAATAAAGGAGGAGCTCAGCAAGAACGGCGCCCTCAATCCGCATGCGAGGTACAAGAAGGTCTTCACCGCGAAGGAGGTCCTGGAGTCCCCGGTGGTGGACGACCCGCTTCACCTGTACATGATATCGGCCGTGAGTAGCGGTGCGGGCGCGGTGCTCCTCTCCGACATGGACACCGCCAAGAGACTTACCAACAAACCCGTCAAGGTAGCGGCATCTGCAGTGGGTGGTCCACTCTACAACGAGCCGTCGCCCAGGTTGACGTACTTCACCACAGCGGGCGGCAGGAGGGCCACAAAGCCGTTCTACGAGTGGCGCAAACCGATAGAGGACGCGTACAGGCAGGCGGGCATAACCGCTGAGGACGTTGACTTCGCCGAGGTCCACGACACAAGCCTCTACCACGTGATAAACTGGATAGATCAGATAATGGGATGGGAGCGCGAGGAGACCGATAAGCTCATAAGGAGCAGGCAGTTCGGCCGCGATGGACGCTTCCCAGTGAACCTGAGCGGCGGCACTACGTCGTTCGGTGAGGCGGTCTACGCGCAGGCCCTCATGGAGGTCTACGAGGTCTTCAGACAGCTTAGGGGAGAGGCCGGCGAGCGCCAGGTCAGGAAGAACGCGAAGATAGGCCTGGCGACCGCCTACGGCGCATACGGATCCTACGGCGCCATAGCGCTGGAGAGGGCGTGGTAGCCGCACGGCGTCCGACGCACAATCCATCTAAATTTTCTATTTAAGCGGAATTACATTAATTAACAGTGGTTCTCTGCTGGCGCCAATGAATATTAAGGCCCAAGTCCGCGGGCATCCTCGTAAGATGGCCGGCCAGGAGGAGAGGAAATGTTACAACCTGGATCACGGCGGCGTCGTGGTGGCGACCGTCAGGGATGGCAAGATAGTTCGCGTTCAACCCCTGTACCTGAGCAATGACGACGCTCCTTCTTGGAAGATAGCGGTTGGCGATCGCGTGTTCACGCCGCCCCGCCGCTCCAACGCCACTCAGTTCACGATATCGATACGCAGAAGGGTGTACGCGAGCAACAGGGTCCTCTACCCGATGCTCAGGGAGGACTTCGATCCCGACAAGGAGGACAGGAAGACCGAGAACAGGGGCAAGTCGAAGTACGTGAGGATAACCTGGAAGGAGGCCTCCGAGATAGTTGCCAAGGAGGTGCGGAGGATCAGGGAGAAGTATGGACCAGTTGCGATAGCCGCCATGATGAGCTCCCACCAGATGTGGGGCTACATAAACGCCAGCTACAGCGCGTTCACGCGCTTCTGGAGCATACTGGGGTACACGGAGATACTGAACAACTCGGACAGCTGGGAGGGCTGGTCCTGGGGTGCAGAACATGTGTGGGGCTTCTACTGGAGGCTCGGGCTTCCGGATCAGTACGATCTCCTGGATGATGCATTGAAGAACTCCGACATGATAGTCCTCTGGTCAGCGGATCCGGATGCCACGAACTCCACCTATGCGGCCTACGACTCGGTCATGATCAGGCACTGGCTCAAGGAGCTCGGAAAGGAGATAGTCGTCATCGATCCGTACTGCAACTACACAGCGGTCAGGTTCGCCGACAAGTGGATAGCCCCTAAGCCAGGGACCGACGCGGCACTCGCCGCGGCCATAGCATATGTATGGATCAAGGAGGAGACCTACGATAAGCAGTACGTCGAGACGCACACGGTTGGATTCGAGAAATGGGCCGACTACGTGATGGGTAAGGAGGACGGGACCCCGAAGACCCCCGAGTGGGCCGAGAAGATAACCGGGGTGCCGGCGCGCGAGATAAGGGCCCTCGCCAGGGAATGGGCCAAGAAGAGGACTATGTTGGGACCCGGAAACAGGGCGGGAATGGGCGGCGCATGTCGTGCGCCATATGGGCACGAGTGGGCCAGGATGATGGTCTACCTGCAGGCCATGCAGGGCCTCGGGAAGCCTGGGGTCAACTTCTGGTCCACCAACACTGCGTTTCCATCATGGGAGGAGTTCAACTTCCCGGGGTACGTCAACGGCGGCATGAACGTCCCTGGCATAGCAAAGCAGGTGTACCTGAACCCCGTGAAGCAGAAGCTCCTGAGGACGCTGGTCCCGGATGCGCTTCTCACCGATAAGAGGCTGTCCTGGAGGGGGTTCGGGTTCAACCTCGGCTCCACGGAGCAGCAGTTCCAGCTCAATGTCTATCCGTTGCCCAAGCCGGATGGCGCTCCGATAAGGATGCTGTACAAGTTCGGCGCCGCGTACCTCTGCACCATGCCCGACGGTAACCGTTGGGCCAGGGCCTACAGAAGCCCCAAGCTCGAGTTCTTCGTCGTCCAGAACCCATGGTTCGAGGGCGAGGCAAAGTTCGCCGACCTAATACTCCCCGCCGCGACCAATCTGGAGAGGGAGGATATAGCCGAGTGGAACAATGGAGGTGGCGCAAGCGGCGCCATACCCCATGGATCCAACTCAAACGCCCATAGGATCATAGTATATATGCAGAAGTGCATAGAGCCGCTCGGCGAGTCTAAGAGCGATTTCCACATATTCCTGGAGCTGGCGAAGGCCCTCGGCATAGAGCAGGAGTACTCCGAGGGGGAGGATGTGGAGGGATGGATCAGGAGGGTCTACGAGTCCTCCGACATGAAGGATGTGATGCCATTCGAGGAGTTTAAGAGGAGAGGTTACTATGTCGTTCCGGTGCCTGAGAACGACGTATCGCACAGGTCCTTCGCCACGTTCTACGAGCTGGGGAGGGGCCTTGCGACGCCGACCGGCAAGATAGAGTTTGAGTCGAGGACCCTGGCCAAATTTGATCCGAAGGACCCCGAGAGGCCGCTCGTCGCCCACTACATACCCTCATGGGAAGGTCCGGAGAGCCCCACCGCTGCGAAGTATCCGCTGGTCCTCATAACGCCGCACGTCAGGTTCAGCTTCCACTCCCAGCACGACGGCGAGAAGAACCCCTGGATAGACGAGATACCGCATCATCGCGTGTACAAGGATGGTCGCTACTGGTGGCCGGTCTGGATAAACCCGGTCGACGCGGAGAAGAGGGGAATAAAGGACGGAGATCTGGTCAAGATCTACAATGACCGCGGCACCGTCGTGTGCATAGCCAGGGTGTCGGAGAGGGCGCGGCCCGGTTCACTTCACGCTTACCAGGCGTCAGCAATTTATGAGCCGAAGGGTGATCCGGGGAATCCCGCTTCGCCCGAGCTCGGTGGTTGCGTCAACGCGCTGACATCCCTCAGGTTCATGTCCAAGAATGCGCACGGGTTCGCCCCGGCGCACGCGCTGGTCGAGGTCGCAAAGTGGGAGGGATCCTAGATGACCCGCTACGGAATGGTGATAGACGTATCGAAGTGCGTGGGATGTTACAACTGCTTCATAGCTTGCAAGGACGAGTTCTGGGGCAACGACTATCCCCCATATTCCAAGGCGCAGCCGGACCATGGGCAGTACTGGATAAAGATAGCCGAGAAGGAGCGGAACTTCCCGCAGATAGTGGTTAGGGTCGACTACGTGCCCATGCCCTGCATGCAATGCAAGGATCCGCCATGCGCGAAGGCCGCGAAGGACGGCGCGGTCTACGTGAGGGATGACGGGATAGTCATAATAGATCCCGAGAAGTCGAAGGGGCAGAAGCAGATAGTGGATGCGTGCCCATACGGAGCTATCTACTGGAACGAGGAGCTCCAGATACCCCAGAAGTGCACCTTCTGCGCACACCTGCTGGATCAGGGATGGAAGAAGCCGAGGTGCGCGGAGGCATGCCCAGCAGACGCGATAATATTCGGCAACCTGGACGATACGAGGAGCCAGGTCAGGAGGCTCTGGAAGAGCGCGGAGGTCCTCTCGCCTGAACAGGCGAAGGGGGATCTGCTGTCCCCGCCGGGCGGCGATGACCATGGGTCCTCCGTGAGGTACATCGGGCTTCCGAAGCCCATGGTTGGGGGCTCCGTCATATTCGGCGACACGGGTGAGTGCGCCGAAGGAGTGGCCGTCACCGTAATGGATGGAGGAAATGCGCTGGCCTCCGCTAAGACGAATGCCTTCGGTGACTTCCTGATAGAGGGGCTCGAGTTGAACAGGAAGTACGTGGTGCGGTTCGAGCACCCGGATTACGCCTCCAAGGAATTGGAGGTCACGGTGAGCGGGGACATCAACTTGGGAGAGGTGAAGCTGGAGAGGAGGTGATGGCATGTCCAAACTAGTTTCGTCCGAGTTCCAGAGCTGGGAGTCACTGTACTGGCCGGAGGGCGTTCCGAGGTACGTCGACGTATCGCTGCCCCAGGCGGATCTCCTGATCAAGGGCAGCGGCAACTGGCAGTACGCGTCCGGCGGCCGCACCCTGGGATGGGACTGGCTCGCCGGCCTCCTGGGCGAGCTCCTGGTACTGTCCCGCATCTCGTCAGTGGAGCTCGTGCGGGGCACGCGCCCATCCTGCGGGCTGTCGGCGTCCATATCAGTGCCTGGCACCAACGGTCGTCCATCGATCTCCTTCGCGGAGGGAGGCCAGGACTCCTGGTCCATCCCGTCGCAGACCACCTCCTACCTCTCGATATCGCTCGAGGGACGGCGCGTAATGTACTCGGCGGAGGCGCTCTGGGGGGCCGCTAAGTCGCTCTCAGTATTCCTCGGGCTGGAATCCGAGAAGGGAATCGCCGTTGTGGGGGCTCCGTTCGGCGAGTTCGAGCTCTCAGCTGCCGCCCTATCCATCGCGACGGGGGTGCGCGTCGCGTACTCGAGGGACGGATCACCGGCCGGCGACTACAGCGCGGCTTTCATCGGGGCGTCGGCCGTTGGATCGATCGACGGCAAACTGCCCAAGAGACTTTCGTACGCGGGAGTCGAGGGCCCGCTGAGCGCTGACATCACCAGAAAGATGGAGAGATCCCTTGGATACCCGGTGCTGCAGATGTACGGTGTGTCGGGCAGGGGCATACTGTTCTCCAATCCCAGGGACTTCAACGTCCACGGGTCAGTCGGCATAGCCGTGACCAACGTCGACGCGGTGATCTCGGAGGTCCTGGAGGCCAGCTGGTACAGAGGACGCCGTCTCCTGGGGCCCGGCGAGGAGGGCGAGCTGGCGGTGAAGGGTTCGTTCATAGACGTATCGTTCAACGCCGGTGATCCGAGGCAGCGTCCAATACAGGTCAGGATAACCGGGAAGAATCAGCAGTGGCTCGGCGTCGGGGTGCTGGGCAAGATGGATGAGAACGGCTACCTGTATCCCGGAGGGAGGTCTTTCGCGTAGGGGGTGATGGCGGTGGACACGCTATTCGTCGCACTGCTCGTCATACACGTGACGGCCGCCGCCGTCTGGGTGGGAGGCAACACCGTGATAGAGTTCGTCTTCCAGCGCGAGCTGAACTCGATAAACTCGTCGCAGGCCGGATTGATCTCCAAGAACGCGGAGAACGCGTTCACCTACATGGCATGGGGGGCGCTCGCCGCAATGACCGTCACGGGGCTCGTGATGGCGGCGATGCCGGAGATAGGAATATTGCCGTACCACATTTTCAAGCTCCTCACGATAGATCCGGCCGCCGGCACCGTGGGCTACTCAGGGCCATTCCTACTTGCAAGCATGCTGCTGACCCTGGTGGCGCTGATCAACGCGTCGCTGCTCACATGGTACTTCCCGCCGCGCCTGAACCTCCAGAAGTACTCGGAGGATCCCACGTTCCGCAGCAGGGTCCTCCTCTCCATGCAGATACAGAACAGGATAGCCGTGGTGATAGTCGTGCTGATGGCGATATATGCGACGCTCGTGGAGGCGCCGGCTCTCATGCACATAGTGATGGGGGTGATCGCTTGAGCGTACGCGCTGGACTCATCGTGCAGACCAACGCTCGTAGGGATGGGTCGCGTTACCTGGAGCTCGGCCCCGAGGAGCTGAGGGGCATTGCCTCCGCTCTCGAGCGGCTGCTCCGCGCATCCGGGGTCGAGCCCGGCCAGAGGATGCTCGTCTACGACTTCAGCACTTCCCTGAACGTGTTCGCGCTCACGAGGGCATATGCGCCCGGGCTGGATGCAGGCGCGTGCGATTCGAT
>JAGDXL010000019.1:41941-48204 GCA_023256385.1 Nitrososphaerales archaeon | reverse complement strand
CTCAGCGGGCGACACTCGGGGTAACCCCATCGCGGTTTCCCGCATTGTGGAGGTTTCGCGCCTGCTGCGCCCCGTAGGACCTGGGCCCTTGTCTCAGTGCCCATCTCCGGGCTCCTCCTTCCAGAGCCCGCACCCGTTATCGGCTTGGTGGGCCTTTACCCCGCCAACTACCTGATGGGCCGCAGCCCCATCCTGAGGCGGACCTGCGCAGGATGCGCGCAGACCCATTTGAGCCTGAACCCATTCCAGGTATCCAGACCTATGGGGGATTAGCCCCAGTTTCCCGGGGGTATCCCCCTCCTCAGGGCAGGTTAGCTACGTGTTACTGAGCCGTATGCCGCGCCCCCGCGTACCCGAGGGCGCACGACTCGCATGGCTTAGTCTCACCCCGATAGCAGTCGGGTCCGGCAGGATCAACCGGAATCAAGGAGTACGGCGCCTAACTTTCCCTAGCGGAGGGATTCCGCACGGCCCACATCGGATTCAACCCCTCGGTTGAACCCCCATTTTGTGCGCGCAACTGGAGGTCGGCGCCCCATCGATTGGGAGATATCCCACCCTCGGGCGTCGACGCCGCCGCTGCTTGTGCGCGCGAGCAAATATTACTGGTATAAGAAGGGGGTTATAAACGTTATGCCCTGTCCTGCACGTACTCCGACCCCTCGGCCAGGGCGCACTCAGCGCGAGCGAGCTCCCGCCCGAGATATGCCGCGTGGTCGAGCCTAGACAGCAGCCCCATCCGCACCACGGTCTTGTATATGGCGCGGGCGGTGGAGCCAGAGATCTCGGCGGTCTTCCTGCCGGATGTGTCGTAGTGCTCACATATTATACGGCCGTTCCCTCTATCTATATATATTATGAAGAACCCTCTATCGTCCAACACCACCTGATCATCATCCTGCGCAGTAATCCTCGCATAGTCCGTCCCGGCATACCGATGACCGGCGGCGGGTGGATGCGGGGGTTGCTCCAGTCCCTCAACTAGGTTGAGCAGGACCTCGGCATCCCTAACCCCCGACATATCAATGACCCTCACCCTGCTCCTGAATTCGTCCACATCATCTGCGCTCAGATTCCTCAGCCTGACCTCACGCCCCTGCACGCGCACAGATCCGTCGCCGCTGATGCCATGGCGGCTCAGCTCCATTATAACTGGCGCCACGGGGCTCGTGCTCGAGTCACGGCCAGCCAGTATCAGGCGCGTTATGCGGGGATTTGCGGCGACGTTGCGAACGAGCTTCTCAACCCCTATGTTGCGCGTCCTGGTGACCCCCAGTATGGCGTACTTATTGCGCGCTAGGCGCGAGGCCAGCTGCTTGAGGAGTTCCTCATCGGAGAGCGTGGATATCGCAACTGAGGATGAAGGATCCCCTATTACGTAGTCGCCCGGCTCCACGGGCCATCCGGACTCCGCCATGCGTGGGCGTAGCATCTCAGGCCCTCATAAGCTTGCGTCTGCGGGGGGTGGGATTCGAACCCACGAAGCCCTACGGCAGCAGATCTTGAGTCAGGGCCCCTCGGTCTGCCCCCTCTTGTCGCGCTGCCAAGCTTTGACCGGGCTCGGGAACCCCCGCACCATCTGCCATGGCGAACGAAAATAAAATTCTAACGTTGGACAGATACGAGGTCTCGTGGAGTCACACGCGCCCTTATCGGCGGCGCATGTCGGATCCAAGGCAGCGCCCTATTCATGTTTATTTATAGTGCCGTCGCCAACTGCGACGTGGAGCTGGCCGAATACATCGAGGGACGTACGCGCCTCCTAGTGCCGGCCGCCAGCCTTGCCGCGAAGGGCCCGCCGCCGATGCTTCCGGCATTCTTCAATCCGCTGGCGGCCGTGACCAGGGATTTCGCCGTCCTGTTCTACGCCGCCCGCGCATCGAAATCCGGCCTCAGACTTCTCGACGCGCTATCGGGCATCGGCGCTAGAGGCGTCAGGGTTGCCAACGAGTCCGGATCGAATATAGAGGTACACTTGAACGATGCGAACGGCGCCGCGGTCGAGGTGGCGCTCAGAAACTGCGAGCTGAATGGACTCATGGATAGGTGCACCGTGACCAAGGACGACGCAAACGTGTTAATGTACAGCGCCCCCAGGCGCGGAATCAAGTTCGATGCGATAGACGTGGATCCCTTTGGATCCCCGATCCCGTTCACGGATGCGGCGCTGTCGACCGTCCGCCTAGGCGGCGTGGTGACGTTGACCGCCACGGATCTATCAGCGCTCACGGGGAGATCGCAGGCCGCCGGGCGGAGGAAATACGGTGTATCGCTCTGGAGGACGGACTTCTCGAGGGAGGTGGCCGCCAGGGCGCTCGCCGGCTACTCCGTCATGAGGGCCGCCTCCAGGGAGAGGGCCGCCAGGCCGCTGTTCGCGCACGTTGATTCCCAGTATGCGCGCGTGTACCTGGAGGTGGAGGGCTCGGCGCGTGCAGCGGATGAGTCGCTGGAGCACTTAGGATATCTCGAGTATTGCCCCAGATGCCTATATCGGGGAGTCGGCGCCTCCGGCCAGGGCGATCCGCGCACATGCCCGATGTGCGGCGGAGAACTTCGCAAGCTGGGTCCACTATGGCTAGGTGATATCCTCGACAGGGAACACGTGGAGGGGATGCTGAGGGCGGCCGATGAAAGGGGATGGACGGCGAGATCGAGAATCCTCAGAAGGATGCTGCAGGAGGTGGGGATGCCGCCATATTACTATTCACTGGACAGGGTGGCCGATTCGCTGGGCATCTGCGTACCGCGCATGGACGCACTGCTCGAGGCGCTCGCCTCAAAGGGCTACAGAGCGGTGAGGAGCGGCATGCACGAGCTTGGCGTCAGGACTGACGCGCCCCATAAGGTAGTCATCGAGGAGATGCGCAGGCTTTCGAGTTGCTGACATCTAAGCCTAAGCTGACGCCGAAATGTACGGACACCTGCATCCATTCAGATCTACCGCTACATATGTTCACGGGTGGATTGTCTGTAATCCTTCCTGAGGCCCAGCGCAACCAGGTACAGCTCGCTGCTCTGAGACCTGCTCGCCTTTGGCTTCACGACATGCGTCTCCAAGAACGTTGAACGGACTTCGCTGAGGAACCTGTTGAACTCGTTCCCCTGGAAGACCTTGAACACGGAATTGCCGCCATCCTTCAGGAGCTGGCCGGCCAGCTCCAGCGCCCTCCTAGAGAGCGCTATCTGCCTAGCATGATCCAGCTCCCAGGCACCGCTGATGTTGGGCGAAAGGTCGCTGAGCAACACGTCGTACCCGAAGGGCGCGTGCACGCGGAGGATCTCCACGAGGCCCTGGTCCATCACATCCGCCCTAACGAACACCACGTTCCTGAGCTGGAGGGTCGTCTCCTTCAGATCCACCCCCACGGCAAGCCCCTCGCTCCCCACCGCCTTCGATGATATCTGAAGCCAACCTCCGGGATGACAGCCGAGGTCGACCACCCTGTCCCCGCGCCGCATCACGCCGAACTTCCGCTGTATCTCGAGCAGCTTGAACGCCGACCTGCTGCGATAGCCCCTCTCCTTGGCGAGCCTCCAGTAGAGATCCCTTCTGGCCTCCCAGGGCCTCATTGATCCTGATCTCCCTTCCCGGCCGCATATTTACGGTAGTTGTCGAGCAGCCACCTCTCGAGCAGCTGGCAACTCTCAGGTGATACCTGGCCTCCGGGCTCGCATTTGTACTCGTAGGGGCACGTGAGACATGGGAGCCCCTCCACGCTGCTGGTGTCTATGGGCACCACTAAAGGCATCAGCTTGTAGGTCCATCTACCCCTCTGGAGTATCTTCTCCCTGACTATGAGCCTCCGCTTCTCCAGTTTCGTGGCGATCCTCGAACCGTCCCTGCTGGTCAGGTTGAGCTTCTTCCAGAGCTCGCTCTGGAGCAACCCCTCCCCTCCGCTGCTCAGTATCAGGCGGTAGACCCTGCTGATGAGGTCCTCCTCTTCATCCTCGTGGGACAACGTGCCTCCGATTACGCCCGTTTTTATAAAGGCTTTCACGATCGCATTGCGGATCTACTCTACTGAACCGCCCTGGGTATTACCTCGAGCGTGAAGCTGTCCAGTATCTCCCTCTTCCGCTTCCTCAGGGTCACCGTGCTTATGTCGGAGGCCCCGGATAGATCCCCCTGTCTTATGTCTTCGTTCATTATATTCCCGGCCATGCTCAGTAGTGCTATGGCTATTCCGCGGGGATTCCTGCCCATCAACGGCTCATATCCCATCTGCCCCGCAATCTCCTTGGCCAGCGCCTCCGTCCTCGGGCTTATCCCGAGCTGGCTCGCCAGTTTGCTTATGTAGGACACGACGTTGATCCTGGTCGGAGCGGCATCTTCACCCTCCTCCTCATTCATCCCCCTCAGGTTCAGGTAGTACTCCCTGACCGACCGCTTCATGGATTTCCTGCTTATCCCCCAGGCGCTGCCGGCCTCCAGGAATTCCTCCAGACTTCTCCCGATGCCCCTGGCCCTGCTCACGTAGTAGAGCAGCGCCACGGCCAGGGGCGCCAGCCTCCTGCCCCTGACCGCCTCGTCCTTCTCCAGCTTCAGGTAGATCCTGGCCGCATCCTCCACGAAGTTATCCGGCAGGCTCAGCCTGGAGGCGGCCTCCTTCATGAGCTCCATGACGCGCGCTCTCCTCCTTAGGTCGGAGTCCTCGTCGACGATCCTCTGCGCCTTCCTCAGCCTCCAGGAGTCCTCGCCGCTCTTCCCTATCAGGGTGGAAAGGGGATTCGGATCGCTGAGCCGGATCGGACCGCCGGCCTGGCTCCTCCTCATGATGTCCTCCAGATCCACCGCGGACCAGGACCTGCCCTCCTCGACCGCCCTGTCGGTCGACACGTGCCCGTTGGGGCACACGTACTCGCCGCTCTCGGGGTCGAAGATCAGCCTCTCCCCGCAGATCTTGCACGTATTAACTTCCCTCATCTGCGCTCACCTCAGCGTACACGCTCTCGCCTATCTCGCCGCCAACCCTGTCCGTCCTAGGCTCAAGGGAGGCATATGGAGATCTCACGGGCCCGAACACCTCCCTCACCACGCCGATCTTCCTGCCGCGCCTATCGTATAACGTGATCCCCTCCTGGACCTCGACAAAGAGCTTAACAATTATGCGCCCGCTCTTCGCCCTCCTGAGCACGTAGCCCACTGCCTTCACTGTGGTGCCCCCTTGACCCTCATGAGCGATTTCGCCATGTCCCTCACCAGCGACTGTTTAGTCCTGCCGTCTACCTTCGATACCTGTATGTATCCGCTGCGCTCGCCGGGCCTCCCTGGACGCCGGGCATCCCTCGCAGCTATGACCCTGAGGCCCATGGCCTCCGCGGCCCTCCTCAGATCGTCCAGCGTGGGATTTCTGGCCGCTAAGCTGAGCGGAACCCGCCTGCCCCGCCTCCGGCCCAGCCGCGAGTTGAAATAATCCACCCAGATCACAATTTGATCTCTCTTCTTCAAGGAAGCCTCACTTGCCCTCTGTCAGGACCGCATTCACGACGCCGTCCTGGGAGGGCCTGGAGGTGACGGTCGCCCTGCCCACCTCCGTCTCTATTATCGACCCCCTGGTTAGAACGCCCCTCCTCTCGTAGTCCCTGTCCGCTGGGTTCGCTATCACGCGCGTTATCTTGACGCGCTTGGACTGACCGGTCCTTCTGTCGATTATCACGTTGGCAAACTGATCGCTGACGAGTGAGACCTTTATGCCCCCTCCTCTGACCCTCCTTATCTTGACCTCGTGCTCGCCAACGGTGGTCTCCACCGGGTACATGTCCTTCTCGTATCTCCTCCTTCCCCTGCTGGCCCTTCTCCTGCCGCCGGTGACCTTCCTCTTCTCCAAGTTCTCGTAAGGTCTCTTCACGTCCCAGCTCCACAAGCCGATGTCGCTTAAACATTTCGCGAGGAGCGGATATTGGACGGATAAGGAGTTCGGGTGAAGGTTAAGGCGCGAACCGCCCCCACCAGCCCTCATGTTCATAGATCCAATCAGAGAACTAGCGGAGGTGTTCGAGGAGGCGATGCGGATGCTGGGCGAGGTGGACGTAAAGCTGAGGAGCGTCAGGCTGGATAAATACTACGGCGAGTCGACGTACATGGGCTACTTCGACTTCGACGAGGACGCGAAGGTGTACTTCTACGTGATACCGAAGAGGAACGCGACGCTCAACGAACCGTGGAGGTGGAAGGAGACGAGGAGGGAGTTCGTGCGCAACATGATGAAGTACCTGGAGGAGTACTACAGGAGGGAGAGATCCGAGGCGGGGTTCTCGGCCGA
>JAGDXL010000019.1:0-41931 GCA_023256385.1 Nitrososphaerales archaeon | reverse complement strand
GCTGGGGAGTGGCGCAGAGGAGGGAGGACAGGATCAAGGGGGCGCTGTTCTGCATAGGCCTGTGGCACAGCCTGTTCCACCTAGCCCCGTACTAGAATTCTGTCCCACAGCCGCTATATAGCATAATGGTTTTATTTTAGGTTAAAATATAATATTAATAGGGATGCGCGGAGAACTACCGAACTATCAATTAATTACCAATTTACGCGTACCTAGTCTCTGGGCCTCTTATATATGGGGAAGTATTTTTGTTAAGATGGAACTTCTGCAGGAATATAGCAAGAAAGATTTAAATGATTTTATTTATAAAATAAGACGTGAGTCTACCAATCCAAGGACCTTTAATAAGATAATTGATTCATATGCACTCGCATTTTTTAATAATTTCACAATAGATGGTGATGCGGCTCCGAATGCTTTAGAAGATATTATGACATCCACTATTTGCGAGGAACCATCAGAAATAGATAAGAAAACATTGATCAACTATCTGAGCTTATTCGTAAGTGAAGAGAGAATAGTGGGATATAGCAAAGATAATAATATAAAATTTAAGCATAAAGATAGCGAATTAAATAAATTACATAAAGAGCTAGTGAATAAATCCGATAAATTTAAAGCATTTGATAAGCTGACACGCGCATTTGATAATTTAACAATCCAAGGCAAATTTAGAAAAGAAAGCGACTTACAACGGTACATGAAGCAATTTATAATTGGAAGCACTGATTATGACGTCAAATCCGAATCTTCGATCAGTGGTTCGCGTCATAGGATAGATCTAGAGGTGCGTCGCAAGAGAAGCGGGGACGTGCTAGGACTGGAGCTCAAACTAGTCAAGGTCAATAGACCAGGTACGCTGAGCAGTCTTTTCAAACAAATGTATGACTATGTCAAAGGTTATAAGAAAATAATAGTTATGATCCTAATAGACCGGTCTAGGTCAAAACATAATAGCGCACTTAACTTGAAGCTTCAAGGCTCCTCCGGGTCTATACAAAATGATTTATTAGAGGTGTCACATAGAATAGAAACCACTAATTATGGTAGAGGAGTAGCTATTCATTGCGCATTACTAGTAAGAGATGGTAAGGATTATTTTGATCAATATAAAAGTTTACCATACAGCCTGCATTCGCGTCTCATGTCTGCATGTAGGCGGTATCAGAAGGTCGAGTAATAACTATAGCTAAGCAACAATTCTAATGACAGTGCTCGACGGGTGATTCCGGCGCGGGGTGCCTAGATACCGATATTCAAACTTATTATAGAAGTCCATCCTATTTACCACAGGTGAAGGGCGATTGAGGTTCATCGGGAGGGTGGCGGACGGTGGAGGCTTATTGAGGAGTTCTACCGTGAGATAGTCCTCGTATCGATGCCGTTGGCGCTCCTAGTCGCAGGAGCGCCTCCCGATTTTTCGCCCAGGAAGCTAGGCATCGCGCGCATTAATCTCGTCGTTCGCTCACACGTGGAATTTTAGCCCGTGGCGTACATCTTTAACTATGCTCATAACAACCTACACGAGGGGAGGCTCGAATCTCCTATCCACAAAAGTTCTGGGTCTCATCGCTCCCTGGGGCTCCTAACATCTTATAATCACGCCCCACGTAGATGTGCGCGGGCCGGTAGTTCAGCGGTAGAATGCCCGCCTTGCACGCGGGAGGTCGCGGGTTCGAATCCCGCCCGGTCCATCCACATGTAACCCGTATATATGATATGGGACGGGACAAGTGGGCATGAGCTCGGGGGCTGGGACCTCTCGTCAGCTGGACAAGGACCACGTTCTCAAGGCAAGCACGCTGGATCTGGCGCGGGAGCTCGGCACGGATCCCGGAAAGGGGCTCACGTCGTCCGAGGCTGAGGAGAGGCTCAGGCACTACGGCCCGAATGATGTGCCGGAGAAACGCCGGAACCCATTGGCGTCCTTCCTGAGGAAGTTCTGGGGACCTGGCGCATGGGTCCTCATGGCAGCTGCCGTCATGAGCGGGGTGCTGGGGAAGTTCCTGGACCTGTACGTTGTGATAGCACTGCTGTTCGTGAACGCACTGATAAGCTGGATGCACGAGGAGAACGCCAACAGGGCGCTCGAGCTCCTGAAGAGCAAGCTGCAGGTCCAGTCTAGGGTCCTGCGCGACGGCGAGTGGAAGCAGCTGCCCGCCAGGCTCCTAGTTCCAGGGGACGTCGTCAGGATCAGGCTCGGGGACTTCGTTCCGGCGGACGTCAAGCTGGCGACTGGGGAGGTGGAGGTGGATGAGTCCGCGCTCACCGGGGAGTCACTCCCCCTCAGGAAGGGGCCGAACGATCTGGTCTACTCCGGGAGCATAGTGAGGAGGGGTGAGGCAACTGGCATAGTGGCGCTCACGGGCATAAACACGTACTTCGGAAGGACGACGGAGCTCGTCAAGATAGCGAAGCCGAGGCCCAGGGTGGCGGCGGTCGTCAACAAGATAACGCTGTGGATGGCGGCGGTGGCGCTGGTGCTCATAGCGCTCCTCGGCGTCACGAGCGCCATCAGGGGGCAGAACGTGGTGGAGGACCTGCCGCTCTTCCTGGTGCTGATCCTCGCGGCGATACCGATAGCGCTGCCCGCGATGTTCTCCGTCAGCATGGCGATAGGCGCCCGCCAGCTGGCGGACTCCGGGGCGCTCGTCACTAAACTGGAGGCAATAGAGGGAGGCGCGACCATGGACGTGCTGGTCTCAGACAAGACAGGAACGCTGACCATTAACCAGCTGACCGTGAAGGACGTTATACCCGCGGCGGTGGACGAGGACACCGTGATCCTCTACGGCGCGTTGGCGTCGCAGGAGGCCAACCAGGATCCAATAGATCTGGCATTCATATCGGAGGCCAAGAGGCGCGGGCTGGATATCACGAAGTGCCAGCAGAAGTCGTTCACGCCGTTCGATCCGACCACCCGGAGGACGGAGGCAGTCGTGGTGTGCGGGGATCGCGAGATGACCGTGGCTAAGGGGGCGCTGGAGGTCATCTCCTCGCTGCACGGAAAGGACGCGACGCCCATGGCGGCGCCGCTTGCTGCGAAGGGAGAGCGTGTCCTCGCGGTCGCGTACAAGGAGAACGGATCCTGGCAGCTGGCAGGACTCGTGGGGATAAGGGATCCCCCGAGGCCTGACACCCCGAAGTTGATAGAGGAGCTGAGGAAGCTCGGCGTCAAGGTCAAGATGCTGACCGGGGACAACATGGCGGTCGCGCGCTCGATAGCTTCCGAGATAGGCCTGGGCGAGAAGGTAATCAGGATGTCAGAGGTGAAGGAGGCGACACAGAACGACGCGGTAGCGGCGGCCGCCATGGTGGAGGAGGCAGACGGGTTCGCCGAGGCCTATCCTGAGGACAAGTTCACCCTGGTCAGGGGGCTACAGGGAAGGGGCCACGTGGTCGGCATGACCGGCGACGGCGTCAACGATGCGCCGGCGCTGAGGCAGGCCGACGTGGGGATAGCGGTGAGCAACGCCACGGACGTCGCGAAGGGAGCTGCCGCAGTGGTGCTCACGAAGCCCGGCCTCAGCAACATAGTGAGCCTCGTCAAGATAGGAAGGCAGGTCTACGAGAGGGTGGCCACCTGGATTCTGAGCAGGTTGTCCAGGCTCTTCCAGAACGTGATATTCGTGGCGCTGGCGGCGATAATATTCGGGCTCTACGTCATAAACGCGCTGGGGATGCTGCTCCTACTGTTCATGTTCGACTTCGTGACGCTGACGCAGGCGACGGACTACGTGGGATGGTGGTCCGGCAAGCCGGTGTCCTGGCACATAGGCGACTTCATGAAGGTGTCCGGCGCCATAGGAGTGGCGATGATCGTTGAGGCGTTCGCCGCCACGTTCGCGGGCCTCAGGTGGTTCGGCGTCACCCAGGCCAATCTGCCCACCTTCGGCTTCCTGTTCCTGCTCTACAGCAACATATTCACGCTCCTGAACGTCCGCGAGCGCAGGAACTTCTGGAGGAGCATGCCCAGCCGCACGATGCTGATAGCGATGTCCGCGGACATCGCCGCAGCGGCGGCCATCACGTACTTCGGGCTACCGGAGCTCCCGGCGCTGCCTCCTGTGGCTATAGCATTTGCGCTGCTCTTCTCGGCTCTGCTCTTCCTAGTGGCCAACAACTTCCTGAAGGTACAACTATTCAAGAGGATAATCATCTGACGAAGAAAACCAGGTAGAGATACGCCGAGTAGACGGCGAAGTTGATGGCGGTCACGAGGGCGCCGGCCCTCAGGAACCTCCAGAAGGACATCGAGTGGCCTCTCCTGGACTCGAGCCCCTCCAGTATTATTATGTTGGAGGCGGCCCCCAGGAACGTCAGGTTGCCGGCTATGGTGGAGGAATATGCGAGCGTCAACCATGCCCAAGCGGATCCAGGGCCATAGCCGAGCTGCCTCATGTAGTCTATGAAGAGGTTCACGAAGGGCACGTTGCTCATGAGCTGGCTGAGCGCCACGGACACCGCGCCTATCTCCAGGATCCCGGGAAGCCCGGTGGTCATCGAGGGTATCAGTGCGTGCGACATTTCCCAGAAGAGGCCGCTCCTCCAGATGCCATACATCGTTATGAACATCGAGATGAAGAAGATTATAGTACCCCAGTCGACGCTGCGCACGACCTTCCTGGGGTCGCGTGCGAATGAGTACGCGCCCGCGGCGACCACGAACGGTATGAACCCGATGTTCTGGAAGTGGGGAAGCCCCGACAGCTCCATGTAATCGTTGACGACGAGGGCGACCACGACGGCCGCTATTCCTGCAGCGGCTATGGTCGCATCCCTGCGGTCCACGTTCGGCCTAGTGACCGTGACGCGCCCGGTTTTCCTGATGCCAGGGTAGAGCATGGCCATCACAGGGGGGAGCAGCAGAAGGTTGATCACGGTCGGCACCGCGAGGTACTCCACGAACGTCGTCAGCGGTGCGCTGACGCCGGACTCCACCGCTATCAGGACGTTCTGTGGATTCCCTATGGGGGTGAAGGCAGATCCTATTGTGAGGGAGAAGGCGAGCAGCAGCACTATTGCCTCCGGATCCACACCGGCGGTCTCAGAGATCGACAGCGCCAGGGGGACGCCCATCATCGCCATCGTGTCGTTCACCACGAGCGCCGACAGGAGGCCGAAGAACAGCGAGAGGACGAGCAGGTATGCGAGTCCGCTGATCCGAAGCGACGACATGCGGTATGCAAGGTAATCGAGGAGGCCGGAGCTCTCGGCCATGGACACCAGGCTGAACATCCCTATGAGGAACAGGACCACGTCGTAGTCTATCGCGGATCCTATGGCGTCCACGGGAACCAGGCCCAGCGATACGCTGACGAACGCGAGGAGCGACATGAAAGCCCATACCGGAAGCTTGGGATGCTTGACGCGGGATGCGAGGAATGCCAAGAGCGCCGCCAGCTCCGCGGCGGCCACCACTTCGTCGCTCCACAGCACGCGGTCCGCACCGCGGCAGAACGCTAAAACATTCCGCTGATGCGGGGGGTGGGATTCGAACCCACGAACCCCTGCGGGACGAGGGCCTGAACCTCGCGCCTTTGACCGCTCGGCAACCCCCGCGCGTCAGATGGTGGGCCCTCATCCCTCTTATAGCCTTTCGCCTGCTCGAGCACGTGAAAGTCCTGCGATGGTAATTGCTATTTCTATTATAAAAAATGTGATAGTAAATCTCCACGCGTTGAAAGTACGTAGTACGTAGGATTAATCGTGACGCCGTCGCGTCTTCGCTTATATTCAGGTTCAAACTCACAGGATATGTGCAGAGGAGAATCGTGACCCTGACTGGCAGGCCCGGAGTGGGCAAGACAACGGTGGCGGTGGCCGCCGCCAAAATCCTGAGGTCAAAGGGGCTCGTGGTGGATGGATTCTACTCCAGGGAGGTGAGGGAGGGCGTCGTAAGGAGGGGATTTGAGCTTATAGATTTCACGACTGGAGCGCGCGAGGTCCTAGCCGACGTCGTGGGACAGGGACCAAGGATAGGAAAATATCACGTGAACATTAAGGGGGTTGAGGAATTTGTGCCGAGGATTGTTGAGAGGGCACTTGCGGGGGCGCAGGTTTTGCTGTGCGATGAGATAGGGCCGATGGAACTGCTCAGCCCGTCCTTCAGGAGAAGTGTGTCTAGGATACTGGACTCCAGCGCCAGAGCAATAGTGGTCGTACATCGCTCCATGGAGGACCCATTGATGAAATCATTCGTGAGGCATCCGGAGGGGGTGCTCGTGGAGGTGACGGAGGATAATAGGGATGGGTTGGCCGATGAGGTCGCCAGAATTCTGTACGGGAACACGCCATGAGGATCGCCGGGCTGGATGAGGCGGGCAGGGGCAGTCTTCTGGGGCCGCTGGCCGTCGCGGTGGTCGCGGTGAGGGCGGAGGATCAGCCGAGGCTGCTGGAGATGGGCGCCAAGGACTCCAAGAAGCTCTCGCCGAGGACCAGGAGGCGCGTGGCCCGCGATATATCGAGGTCGGCAGATGTCCGCGCCCTGCTGATCCCTCACTGGACGGTCGACTCGTCGACGAGGGCCAGGGGAGGTAACCTGAACTCGCTGGAGGCGGCGGCATTTGCGAAGCTGATCTGCGACGCGAGGCCTGATGTTGCAATAGTGGACGCACCGGATCCGCGCCCGGCGAGGTTCGGCGCCCTGGTGGAGGATCTGGCCCGCTCCGCTGGGTGTCACGTGAGGATAGTTGCCAGACATCACGCCGACGCGAGTTATGTGATAGTGGGGGCGGCAAGCGTGATCGCCAAGGTCACAAGGGATGATGCGATCATAGAATACAGCTCGCGTTATGGTTCGATTGGATCCGGTTACCCGCACGACAGGAGGACCCTGGAATTCGTGAACCAATGGAGGCTTCGCTGGGGAGATTATCCATATATCGTCCGGAGGGAGTGGTCGACGCTGAAGGTGGATCCTGCTTGAGCGCGCGGGAAAGAATCATCAGTAGATCAAGGTACATGGAACTCATAATATTCCTGGCGGCGCTCATAGTGATAAGGGTGGCATTGACGGGACTGCGCGTTATATCAGGAGGTATAGATCCGTTGGAGGTGGCGATATTGAGCGTGCAGCTGTTCGCGGTCATGGATCCGATATCAGCTCTGCCGCTCTATCTGTACTTCGAGGAGGGGATGGAGCAGAAGGAGCGCACGCGGCTCTGGACGACCGTGGTGGCGGCGATGGTGGTGCTCCTGATGTTCTTCACACTTGTGGGTGGTCTGCTCCTGCAGCTCTTCGGCGTGAGCATCTACAGCTTCATGCTGGGAGGAGGGATCCTGCTGATGGTGCTCGCGGTAGACATAATGGGGGAGGGATCCAGGTCGCTGTCGCTGGATCCGCAGGAGGCTGCGGTTGTGCCGCTCGCGTCACCGCTGCTCGTCGGCCCCGGAACTGCGGCCACGTTGATAATAATGTCCGATACTAGGTCGATGCTGGATCTGCTGCTCGCAGTGGTCATAGTGGCGGTCCTAACCGCGATCATCATGAGGTTCTCCAGATCCATAGCTCTGCTGATGGGCAAGAATGGAATAAGGGCACTCAGTAGGCTGCTCAGCATAATAATAGCGGGGTTCGCGGCCCAGCTGATATATCAGGGATTAGTCGGCTGGGGACTCATCAGGCCCATCTGAGGGAAGATGGAGGAAGTCCGGGCAGTTCTTCAGCCTCACTATCTTGAGATAAACGTACCCCGGTTCGCTGGGACTGGACGCGAACTCCACGCGGCCCATCCTGCTGGGATTCGTCTTGAGGAACCCGGACGATGGCTCGGGATGAGCGTTGTACATGAAGAGTACTGGACCATTGTCCTCTGAGGCCCTAACGAAGCTCCCGAATATCCCCGAGCCGCACGGAATGTAGTATAGGACGCCGGGTGGCTCGTCCAGTGCAGCACGGTAAAGGCCCATCTTGGCGACGCTCTGCAAGTCCTCCGCCTCCACCGGCAGTAGCTGCGATTTCCCCCTGCCATCGCCGCGCCTGGAGGGCGATCTAATGGGGAATGACTTGAATTTTATCACTGGGGAGCATATCGTGGGAAGGGGTGGGGCATCCTGTGAGTAGTATGCGGTCTCCCTCCCCCCATCAATGCGGTAGCATAGATAGTCCCCGACCGTCGACTCCTCGTGGTAGAAGAAGAGCACGGATCCGTCCTGCAGCTCCTCCCCGATGGATCCTACCATGTAACCGTCGTCTTTCCTCAGGGCCAGCACGGGTTTGGGGATCTTCTCCAGGGCGCAGGCGAGCCTCGCAACGTCCTCTTTGGAGTGCAGCTCGACCGGCATCAGGGTGAACTCGGACATGTCCTTCGTCTGGCGAAGGCCTGAATTAAGCGTTTATCATGGAACGGGTCCATGGGTGCCGGATATGATAATAACGGGATGCTGCGGGAGGGCCGGACTTGCGCTCGCAGACTACGCGCGTAGGTTCAACGCCATGGAGATCCAGGAGACCTTCTACAGGATAGTGAGGGAGGGCACGCTGAGCAGGTGGAGGTCGTCCCTCGGGGAGGGATTTCACATCACCATGAAGGCATTTCAGGGGGTTTCGCACCCGAGCAGCAGCCCGACCTGGAGAAAATTCGGGAAATTACTCGAAGGAGATCCTGGCGGATATGGTATGTTGAGGAAAACTGAGGAGGTAGCGAATTCGTGGAGGGCAACCGAGGCTATGGCCAGCGCGCTCGGCGCCGAGTACGTAGTGGTTCAGATGCCGCCATCATTCGAGCCGGACGAAGATAACCTGCGCAGGATACGTGAATTCTTCGCAGGCCGGCACGGATCTCTTCGTATAGGACTGGAGGTTAGGGGCGACATGTGGATGAGGCGTGCGGAAGAGCTCAGGGAGGCACTGGAGGCAGTGGACGTCACTCATGTGACGGATCCGCTAACGTGGCCTCCCGTGCACGTGGAGGGTCCTGCATACTTCAGGCTCCACGGGAGGCTACCACATTACGACTACCAGTACAGGACGGAGGAGCTGCTAAGGATAGTTGAAATCGCCAAGGACTTCCACGACGCGTACGTGTTCTTCAACAATATGGCGATGGCTGAGGACGCCGCCAGGCTGATGTCTGCGCTGAAGGGAAGGGTTCAGCCGCTTCCTGGACCTGAGGAGAGGGCCAAGCTGATACTCTCCTCGTTGCGCGTGCCTGTGGACTCCCGGGTCATATCCAAGAGATATGGATACCTCAGGGTCGGCGTGGAGGGTGAGCCTACGATAGGAGAACTCCTCAGGGGCATCGAGCGCATCGAGGAGCCGCGGGACCTCGTGGCCGCGCTCAGCCGCCGAAGCGGCGGGACCTGTTCTGATAGGTCCTGATTGCCCTCAGGAGGTCTATGCGGCGGAACTCAGGCCAGTACACGTCCAGGAATACCAGCTCGCTGTAGGCACTCTGCCAGAGGAGGAACCCGCTGAGCCTCGACTCGCCGGACGTCCTTATTATCAGATCGGGATCGGGGAGGCCCCCGGTGTAGGTGAGCGAGGATATCAGCTCCTCGTCCACGTCCTCCGGCCTTATGGTCCCCGAGGCGGCCATCCTGGCAACTTCCCTGGCGACGTGCACTATCTCCTCCCTGCCGCCGTACGCCACCGCTAGGTTGAGGAAGAACCTGTCGTATCCGGCGCTGGCGCGCTCCGCCTCCTCCAGCGATGCGCGCACGTCCTCGGGCAGCCGCGTCCTGTCGCCTATGAGCCTCACGCGGACCTTCCTCTCGTGGACGAGCGGATCCACGACCAGCTTCTTAGAGCGCTCCTTGATGAGCTCGAGTATCCTGTCCACCTCCTCCCTCGGCCTCCTCTCCATGTTCTCTATCGAAAGCGCGTAGACGGTCGTCGTCCTTATGCCGAGGTCCAGCACCCAGTGGAGGACCTCCTCGAGCCTGTCAGCGCCGTAGCGATGTCCCATCCACCTGGGCATCCTCATCTCATCAGCCCATCTGCGGTTGCCGTCCAGTATTATCCCGACATGCGATGGGATGGGGCCGGAGGACACGTATCTCTCTAAGAGCCACTCGTAGAGCCGATACGCTCCCATGGCCGAGGCAGCCAGCCTCACCGACCTGTAGAGCCTCTTGCCCGCTCCCATCTATCCCTCTGATGTGACCTGAGGATCCTATATATGAAGTATGTCAGCAACGAGAGCGCCGCGAGGCTTGTGAAGAGGGTCACGAGCACCAGCGACACCGACCTGTAGGGATTCTCGATGAAGAGGGCCAGCTCCATCAGCGGGTAGTAGAGCAGGGCCGCCGCCGCGAATGCGCTGATGCTCCTCAGCGCCTTGTAGCTCCTCCTGATGGCGTAGTAGGCCGTCATGACGAGCGGATAGAGTATGAATGCAACCCATAGGTAAGGCAGCGCGGCCGAAATGGCGGCGCCGGCCACGTACTGGGTCACGCTGACACCGGGAGGCCTCAGGCTGAGGTCCAGCGACTGCACGACGTGCGATGCCTGCACGATCCCAGAGGCTACTAATATAGCTGATGCGGCGAGCGTGAACAGGCTCAGGGTGAATATCGGGGAGCGTCTAGCGCGCGCCAGCGCCTCGTCGACGCCGAATCCCTTGTACATCATGGCGGCGCCGAGGAGTATCAGTATTGCGTAGCCGGCGTATACCTCCAGATGATAGAGCGCGAGGGCGCCGAGGAGCAGGAGGAGTACGCCTGGGACGCCGAGCACATACCTGGAGTACCTTATGTCGCCGAGCGCCAACTTGAGATATCTGGCGAGAACCTCGTAGCTCTCCTCGATGGAGCCACTGTGCCTTATCACAACCCTCTGGACGCTGAGTATCGGCGCGAACTGCTGTATAATAGGTATGACGGTTTCATCGTCCGCGCCGTCGGATATGAAGACTATGCCAGACGGCTTAACAGTTGAGATGACCTGCGCGGCCTGATTCCTTATCCTGCGATCTGCCTCGAAGGAGCTCGTATGATGGCCGGCGAGCACCGCCACCTCCACATCATATCCACGGGTCTTGAGATCGTCGGCCATGTGGACGGCGGCGAATATTCCGTTCGCATCAGCCTCCTCGGGATCCGCCAGCGCCAGCTTGACCGCCGCGTCCAAGCACCGATCCCTGCCCACGATTGGAGTATCCACTGAGGCCTTCAGGCCGAGGTCGTCGTCCCTATCCACGTTGAGGACCAGTATTTTGCCGCTGGCCGACTCCATTCCCTACATCATGGTTATGGGTACACGTGCAATTAAACGTATTAAGAGGATCCACTGCCCGACGCGTAGAGCGCCTGCAGGTCCTCCCAGGAGAGCGGCTCGTTGCGCTCCAGCTTCTTCATGGCCTCGCTCCTCCTCAGGCCCATCGCGCGCGACTCCTCGTCCTCCCTGCGCCTGCGCTCCTCCTCCCTGCGCCTCAACCTGCTGGCATTGACCTGCGCCTCAACCTGCACCAGCCTGTCCCTCAGCTCCCTCAAGTCCTCGCCGGCCTCGGACAGCTCCTGGACGAGCTGCCGCTTGGCAGTCAGGAGCGACTTCAGCCTCTCCCTAGACCTGTCAAGCTCGTCCTTCACCGCGTCGATCTCCATCTGCACCTCCTCATACCGATCCTCCAGATCACGTATGCGCTTGTCCACAGAATCCATCTCGGACCTCACGCCGTAAGCCCTGCGGAGCAGCTGCAACTCCTTGGTCAGCCTGCCCAGGCTCTCCACCATCCTGCGCTCGTCTATCTCATCCCTTGGCTTTGTCTGGAGCTCCCACTCCAGCCTCTCTATCTCCTTCTCGAGGTTCGCCGCCGTGTCCGAGCCGGATTCCACGCGCAATCCCCTGGATATCTTGCGAAGGTCGGAGATCCGTCCCCGCAGTTCCCTGAGCTCCTCCACTATAGAGCCCTTGACCTCCCTGAGCTCCTCGAATCTCCTCTTCAGCTTCCCGTAATTGGAGTTCTCCTCGTCCAGCTTCGCCCTGACGTTCTTGAGCTCCTCCTTGAGGGACCCGACCTTCTGGAGCGCTGCATCCACCTGCTTCCTCAGCGCGGATCTCTCTTGAACGAGCCTCCTGAGCTCGTCATCCTCCGAGCTCAACCATCACCGCCTCCAGACCCTTCCCCACCTCGCTGGTTTTATACTTGCCACCCAAATCGGGCGTCGCTATCCCTCTCCTGAGGGCGGTGACGGCGGCGGACTCCACGAGTTTAGATGCCTTCTCCAGCCGTGGATCGCCCTTGGCCTGGGAGAGCCAGTCCAGCATCATCGCGGCGGAGAGCACAGTGGCGTACGGATTGGCCAGCCCCTTTCCAGCTATGTCGGGGGCGGATCCGTGGACGGGCTCGAAGAGCGCCATTTTCTCCCCTATGTTGGCGGAGGGCGCCATGCCGAGCCCCCCGACGACCTGGGCCGCCTCATCCGACAGTATGTCCCCGTAGACGTTCATCGTGAGCAATACGTCGAAGGAGCGAGGATCCCTTATCAGGGCCATGGACGCCGCGTCCACGTACATCTCCCTATAGGATACGCCTGGATGGGAACTCGCCACCTCCTTCGCGACGCGGCCGAAGAGTCCATCCGTCTTGGGCATCACGTTGGACTTGTGGACTATGGTCACGTGCTTCCTGCGCCTCTCGGCCTCCCTGAACGCGTACTCAGCTATCCTCCTGGACGCCCGCTCCGTCACGACCTTGAGCGCGACGGCCGAGCCCGGCAGCTCGAACTCGTAGCCCTTGTAGAGATCCTCGGTGTTCTCCCTGACTATCAGTATGTCCACGCCGTCCATCAGCGGCCTCACCCCGGGATAGACCTTGGCCGGGCGCAGATTTGCGTAGAGATCGAACATCTGCCTGAGGCGGACTATGACGTCCTTCGCGGTCTCGCCGACGGGGCCCTTGATCGCCGCGTCGGAGGACCTGACGCCCTGTATCGTCTCCTCCGGCAGTGCCTCCCCGAGCTCGGCGAGCGCGGAGTCGCCTGCCCTGTACCCGCGGAACTCGACCGAGAACCCGAAGATGTCGGCCGCGCGCTGGACCACCGAGATGGCCACCGGCACGACCTCCGGACCTATGCCGTCACCCTCTATTACCGCTATTCTGTATGCGCACATTCCCTGTTGCCACCGCCGACCTCTTCTGGAGGATCTTATTTATTCCATCGACCATCGCATCCACGCTTGCCATCACTATGTCCGTGCCGACTGAGCGCGCGGACGCCATGTTGCCGAGGTCGTCCTCCACCTTGACCACGACCTCCCCCAGCGCATCGGATCCGCCCGTTATGGCCTCGAGCCTGTATTCCACCAGGCGGACGTCCGCTATCTCCCTGACCACCGATTGTATTGCCCGCAGGGCCGCATCGACGGGCCCGACGCCGACGCTGGAAGTGTCCACGTCGCGATCCTTCAACCGGATGCGCACGGACGCGGTTGGACTGACGCCCATTCCCGTGACGACCACCAGCCCCGTGAGGGAGACCGCCGCCTCCCCAGCGGGGAGCTTCCCCAGGACGCTCCTGGCGATTGCCAGCAGGTCGGCATCCGTGACCGTCTTGCCCATGTCGCCCAGGCGCTTCACCTCGCGCACTATCTGGCGCAGCTGCTCCTCATTCACGTCGATTCCATACTCCCTCAGCATAGCCTCTATGCCGTGGCTTCCGGCGTGCTTCCCGGCGACGAAGAACCTCCTGCGGCCGACGACTTCTGGGCTTATGGGCTCATAGGTGGAGGGCATCTCCAGCACCCCGTGGACGTGTATGCCAGACTCGTGGCCGAAGGCGTTGTCTCCAACCAGTGCCTTGTTGGGCGGCGGATAGATTCCGGTGAGCCTGGCCACCAGGCGCGAGGTCTCGTAGATGAGCTCGGGCTTTATCCCGACGCTCTTTCCGTACAGGAACTTCAGCACCAGTGCGGCCTCCTCGAGCGAGGCGTTGCCGGCCCTCTCGCCTATCCCGTTTATGGTGGCGTGGAACTGCTGGGCCCCTGCGAGGACGCCTGAGACGCTGTTGGCGACCGCCAGCCCGAAGTCATCGTGGCAGTGCACACTGATAATCTTTCCCGGCGCCGCCTCCTTGGTGAGCCTCACGAGCTCCGCGATCCTCTCCGGCGTGGCCACGCCCACGGTGTCAGGTATATCCAGCACGTCGGCGCCCGCTGCCGCGACCTCGGAGAAGACCGTGCGAAGGAACTGGGGATCCGTCCTCGTTGCGTCCTCCGCCGAGAACTCGACCTCGACGCCGTGCGACTTCGCGTAGCTGACGGCGTCGACGGCGCTGGCCAGCGCGTCCTCCCTGCTCATCTTCAGCTTGTACTGAAGGTGCACGTCCGACGTCGCTATGAAGACGTGGATCCTGTCGACGCCCGCGGCGAGCGCCCTGTCCACGTCGCCCCTGACGGATCTGGCGAGCGCCGCCACCCTGGACCTCAGGCCGAGTGAGGATACCTTGCGGACCCCCTCGAACTCGCCCTCGCTGGACGCGGGAAATCCCGCCTCGATCACATCGACCCCCAATTTGTCCAGCTGCCGGGCTATCTCCACCTTCTCATCGGGCGTGAGGGCGACGCCGGGTGTCTGCTCGCCATCCCTAAGGGTCGTGTCGAATATGTAGACCTTACCATCTGATGACAGCGGATCCAGCCCGTTCCTCACCGAGTTCACCCGATCTTCATCAGCCGCCGAACCTGTTCGCCCACCTTCTCTATCTGGTGCGACCTGATGGAGTCCACCAGGCGCCTCATCTCGGCGGAGCTCTTATCGACGTCGCCTGCCCACTCCCTCGCGAACTCGCCGGACTGTATTTCCTTGAGGACCTCGCGCATGTTCTCCCTCACCCGCTCATCTATAACGCGCGGACCCCGGGTCATGCCGCCGTAGCGCGCCGTCTCGGATACGGACTCCAGCATGTGTGATATGCCGCCGGACTGTATGAGGTCAACTATCAGCTTCAGCTCGTTCAGCACCTCGAAGTACGCGACCTCAGGCTGATATCCAGCCTCGACAAGGGTCTCGAAGCCCCTGAGTATCAGATAGGTGACGCCGCCCACCAGCACGGTCTGTTCTCCGAAGAGGTCGGTCTCCACCTCCTCCTTGAAGGTGGTCTCCATGACCCCCGCACGGGTGGAGCCTATCGCCTTCGCATAGGCGAGCGCCAGGTCCTTCGCCTTTCCGGATCCATCCTGAGCCACGGCTATCAGCGACGGAACCCCCCTGCCGGCCACGTACTCATCCCTGAGGCGTGGACCGGGGCTCTTGGGCGCAACCATGAACACGTCCGCCCACCCGGGTGGGCGGATGAGCCCGTAGTGCATGTTGAACGCGTGAGCAAATCCCAGCGCTGCGCCCTTCCTCAGATTGGGGCCTATGACGCTCGAGTAGACGGAGGGCTGCTGCAGGTCAGGTATCAGTATCTGGACCACGTCGGCCCTCCTCACTGCGTCATCCATCGGAAGGGGCTCGAATCCGTCCTGAGATGCCTGCGACCAAGAGCGCCCTCCCCTCCTGAGGCCGACGTACACCTCGACCCCGCTGTCCCTCAGGTTCAGTGCCTGCGCCCTTCCCTGGCTTCCATAGCCTATGACGGCCACCTTCCTCGAGAGTATGGGCTCCATGGACACGTCATTATCGTAGTATATCTTGGACATCTATCACCGCACCTCCAATGCCACCACGCCCGTGCGGACCACCTCCTCAAGTACTTTCCCACGGACCAGTGCGTCCACTAAGGACGACAAGTAATCAGGAGGACCGATCGCCTGTATGATGGCGCCATCGGAGGACTCGGCTAGTATTTTCAGCTCGCCCTCCCCCCGGACGCCGCCCGCTATCTCCTTGCCCCCTGGCTTCACCCTGATCAGCGCAAGCTCCCTCTGCACTGCCCTCCCAGGATCCATGCGATCCACGTCTATCACGTCCACGGTGCGCCTGAGCACCCTGGCGAAGTCCTCCGCCATCTGCTGATCCCCGCGCATAGTTATTATCATCCTTGATGTGTCGGGACGCTCCGTCACGCCCACCGCCACACTCTCTATGTTGAAGCTCCTCCTGCGGAACTGGGAGGCAACCCTGAAGAGGACGCCCGGCTTATTCTCCACTATTAAGGAGTAGATTATAGGAGTCTGTGAGCTCCCCTCTGCTCCATTCATTCCCTTCCATCCCCCAATAGCATCTCGTTCAGCGTCCTCCCCGGACCGACGAACGGAAACACGTCCTCCTCGGGATGTATTGGAACATCTATCACCGTTGTTACATCGCTGCGGATCGCGGTCCTGAAGGCGTTGCGGAACTCGTCCATGGAGTAGACCCTGACGCCCTCGGCGCCGAACGACTCGGCCAGCCTCACGAAGTCCGGATTGGCCCCGAATATGGTAGCGGCATATCTACGGTTGTAGAACAGCCTCTGCCACTGCGCGACCATGCCGAGCGATGAATTGTTCAGTATAACCACTACTACTGGAAGCTTCTCATCTATACTGGTTGCCAGGGAGTTCATGGTCATCATGAAGCTTCCGTCGCCCGCCACGTCGACCACCGGCACGTCTGGGCGAGCAGCCTTCGCCCCTATGGCCGCGGGGAATCCGAAGCCCATGGTGCCCAGCCCGCCGCTCGTTATGAAGGTCCTCGGCCTCAGCACCTTGAAGTACAGCTCAGCCCACATCTGATTCTGTCCGACCTCGGTCGTCACGATGGAATCGGGCGGCAGTATCTCGCGCATCGCCCTCAGTATGTGCGGCGGCGAGAACTCCGATTTGACGCCCACAACGGCGTCGCGCCACTGTGAGACCACCTCCTCCACCCTCCTGCGCCAGGCGCCCCAGCTCCCGGTCCTGGCGCGCTCCTGGAACATCCTAAGCAGCAGCCCAATGCTGGCCTTCAGATCGCCCGTGACGGCGTGATGTGCCTTGACGTTCTTTCCCACCTCGGTCGGATCGACGTCGAAGTGCACTATTGTGGCGTCCGGCGCAAATCCCCTCACCTCCATGGTGGTCCTGTCGGAGAACCTCACCCCGATCGCCAGCACGAGGTCCGCCTCGTTCACCAGCTTGTTCGCCTGGACTGTTCCGTGCATTCCGACGGGGCCCAGGGAAAGCGGGTGGTCCTCTGGTACCGCGCCCTTCCCCATCAGGGTCGTCGCCACGGGTATCAGCGCGGACTCGGCCAGCTGCAGCAGATAGTCGTGGGCGCCGGACTTTATCACGCCGCCGCCGGCAAGTATTATGGGCCTCTCGGACTCCAGCAGAAGGTCGAGCGCCCGTGCCACTGCTGCCGGATCCGGGGGCACGTATGGCCGGTAACCCCTTATGTCTACGTGATCCGGGAAAGACATCTCGGCCTCCCCCGTCTGAACGTCCTTCGGCATGTCGATGTGCACGGGGCCCGTGCGACCGGTGGAAGCTAGGAAGAAGGCGGCCTTCGTTACGTAAGGCACCTCGGATGACCTGAGCAGCTGGAACGAGTACTTGGTGACATGTGTGTATATTCCGACCGCGTCTATCTCCTGGAACGCGTCCCTCGCCATCATCGACGTGGGCACCTGACCCGTTATCGCCACGAGCGGCGTGGAGTCCATGTAAGCCGTGGCGACGCCCGTGACCAGGTTTGTCGCGCCGGGACCGGACGTGGCCATGCACACGCCAACCCTTCCAGAGGCCCTAGCATATCCGTCAGCCATATGGGCGGCCGATTGTTCGTGTCTAGCTAGGACGTGCCGTATATCACTGTTCAACAGCTCATCGTAGACCGGCATTATTGCGCCGCCCGGTATTCCGAACACGACGTCCACGCCCTCCCTTTCCAGGGCCTTTATGAGGGCGCGGGAACCGGACATGAGGTTCAATTCACATTCACCTCCTAGAAGGACCCCTTTCTAAGAGAGGGGTCCACTCACACGACAATGAGGAGCACTATGAGCGCAACCGAGGATGGTGACGCGCTCATGCGCTCCGACATTGTCGATCGCGCCTCCTAGTGAGCGACTCATAAATAAGGGTATCGCGCATCTACCGCGGCCTTTTTATCCTCACAGTTTAACGGTAGGTGTGCTCAGGAGCTCGGAGGTAAAGGAGGGGCCCGAGAGGGCACCGCACAGATCACTTCTAAGGGCGACCGGCCTGGGAGAGGACGACTTCAGGAAGCCGTTCATAGGAATAGCGAACAGCTACTCGGAGGTGGTTCCGGGACACGTGCACCTGAGGAGGCTCGCGGAATACGTGAAGATGGGGGTGCGCGCCGGCGGAGGGGTTCCATTCGAGTTCAACACGATCGCGGTGGACGACGGCATAGCGATGGGACACTCAGGCATGAAGTACTCGCTTCCCTCGCGCGAGGTCATCGCGGACTCGATAGAGATAATGGTGAACGCGCACAAGTTCGACGGACTGGTGCTGCTAACCAACTGCGATAAGATAACCCCTGGGATGCTGCTGGCGGCAGCCAGGCTGAACCTGCCCACGATAGTCGTCACAGGCGGCCCCATGGCGGCGGGCATCTGGAGGGGAAAGAAGGTGGGCCTCGTCGACGTGTTCGAGGCGGTCGGGAGCTATAGGGCCGGAAAGATGGAGCTTGAGGAACTCGTGGAGCTGGAGAGGGTGGCATGCCCGGGTCCGGGTTCCTGCAGCGGGCTCTTCACCGCGAACAGTATGGCGGTGATAGCGGAGGCCGCCGGACTTTCGCTCCCCTACACAGCGACCGCGCTGGCAGTCAGCGCGGAGAAGAAGGATATAGCCAGGAGGGCCGGGGAGAGGATAGTTGAGCTCGTCAGGCAGGGCGCTAACCTGTCCAAGTTTCTGTCCCGGGATAGCCTGGAGAACGCGATAGCGGTCGACATGGCGCTCGGTGGCTCCACGAACACCGTCCTGCACCTGCTGGCAATATCGAGGGAAGCTGGCATAGATCTTAGCCTGGACGACTTCGACCGCATGAGCAGGAAGGTGCCGCACGTCGCACCGATATATCCGGGCGGGCCGTACATGATGGAGGATCTACACGTCGCCGGCGGAGTTCCAGCGTTGATGAAATCGATATCCAAGCTCATTCACTTGGATGTCCTCACGGTCTCCGGCAGGACCATCGGGGAGATAGTGGGAGGGGCCGAGGTCAAGGATACGTCCATCATAAGGGGACCTGAGAACCCCGTGCACGCCGAGGGCGGCATAGCGATACTCAGGGGATCGCTCGCCCCCAGGGGAGCCGTGCTGAAGACCGCAGCCATCCCCAAGGAGAACATGCGCTTCAGGGGCACTGCCCGCGTCTTCGACTCGGAGGAGGATGCGTATCGCGCGATTGTGGGCGGCAAAATATCCGGTGGCGACGTGGTCGTGATACGCTACGAGGGGCCGAGGGGTGGGCCCGGCATGAGGGAGATGCTGTCGCCCACATCGGCAATCGTGGGAATGGGCCTCTCCTCCGAGGTCGCCCTGGTGACGGACGGCCGCTTCTCGGGCGGCACAAGGGGGCCTTGCGTGGGGCACGTAGCGCCGGAGGCGGCGGTGGGAGGGCCGATCGCGCTCATAAAGAACGGGGACGTCATTTCCATAGACGTGGAATCCCGGCGGCTGGACGTCGAACTCTCGGAGGAGGAGCTGGAGGACAGGAGGAGGAGCTGGAGGACCCCCGAGAAAATTGCGAAGGTCACGGGCGTGCTTTCCAGGTATGCGTCATCCGTGTGCCAAGCGGATGAGGGAGCCGTGCTCCGGTGCCCGAACGGATACTCACGAGCACTTAATTAGGCGAAAATGGAGCCGTGGAGACGTTGGATCTGGACGTGGAAGTCCTGGACACTACGCTGAGGGACGGAGCCCAGGCCAGCGGAGTCTCCTTCACTCTCCAGGACAAGCTGAGCATAACCGAGAGGCTCGACGAGCTTGGGATATCGTACGTGGAGGGTGGCTGGCCGGCATCCAACCCGAAGGACCTGGAGTACTTCTCCAAGGTGAAGGAACTCGGCCTCTCCAGGTCCGAGGTCGTTGCGTTCGGATCGACGAAGCGCAGGGGGGTGAGGGCGGATGAGGATCAGAACCTGGGGGCGATCCTGAGCGCAGGTGTGAGGACCGCCGTCATAGTTGGCAAGTCCTGGACCCTGCACGTGAAGAAGGTGCTCGGAGTGAGCCCCGAGGAGAACCTGGATATGATAAGGGACACGATCGATTATCTCCGTGCACATGGGCTGCACGTAATATTCGACGCCGAGCACTTCTTCGACGGTTACAGGGAGGATCCCGAGTACGCGACGAAGGTCCTAAGGGCCGCCGAGGAGGCCGGGGCGGAGAGGCTGGTGCTGGCGGACACGAATGGTGGATCGCTGCCGCACGAGGTGGCGCGCATCGTGCGGGAGGCTAGGAAGTCGGTGCACGCGGACCTTGGAATACATGCGCACAATGATTCGGGAAACGCGGTAGCTAACACGATAATGGCTGTCGTGGAGGGCGCGCGGCACGTCCAAGGAACCGTGAACGGAATAGGTGAGAGATGCGGCAACGCTGACCTTATACAGGTACTTCCCGCGCTCGTGCTGAAGATGGGACTCAGGGCGCTCAGGAGCGATGCGCCGAGGGAGGATCAGCTCCGTGGGCTGACAGCGCTCTCGCGCCACGTCTACAAACTCCTCAACATGCAGGAGAACCCGTACCAGCCGTACGTGGGGAGCAGGGCGTTCTCGCACAAGGGAGGAATACATATTGATGCAATGTTGAAGGAGCCGAGGAGCTATGAGCACGTGGATCCGGAGCTGGTGGGCAACTATAGGAGGATAACGATCAGCGAGCTCTCCGGCAGGGCGGCGCTGCTGAACGAGGCGAGGAGGCTGGGATTGGAGGTGGACAAGGATGATCCGGCGCTGGGGAAGGCGCTCGAGGAGATAAAGAGGATGGAGGCGGAGGGTTACTCGCTCGAGGACTCGGACGCCACGATCAGGATGATATTGATGAGGAACTTGGGCATCAGCGCGGATCAGCTGGGCGTGATCTATTGGAGCGTCAACGTCTCCAGGGAGGAGGAGGGCGAAGTCGAGTCAATTGCGGACGTCATAGTCAGGTTCGGCCACCAGGTCAGACATGGTCGGGGAAGGGGCGTGGGACCTGTGCACGCACTGGACAGCGCCATGAGGAGCGCCGTCGGCAAGCTGGCAGATGAGCTCTCAGGGGTGTCGCTGGTGAACTACAAGGTGAGCGTCGTCGACAGCGTGGAGGGCACTGCGTCCAAGGTTCGCGTATATGTGGAGTTCTCGGACGGACAGCGGAGGTGGTCCACCACCTCGCTATCGAGGAACATAGTCGAGGCGAGCCTCGGAGCACTCGTGGACGGCTACAACTACGTGCTGTTGGTGGATCGCGTGAAGGCGCGCGGCAGCCGTCAAGCTTAATTCGCGCGCGGGCCCGATCTCAGACGTGGCGTCCCTCACTGATCCGTGTTCATGGCGCGGGGACTCCAAGCTGGCGCTGTCAGCATACGCGCTTCTGCTGCTCAGGAAGGGCAGGGTAGGGAGAAAGGGGCTCGCGGAGCTCCTCGACGTCGGGGAGGCCACCGGAAGAACGATATTGTCCAAGCTCAAATC
Organism: Nitrososphaerales archaeon; assembly: GCA_023256385.1. Taxonomy (GTDB): domain Archaea; phylum Thermoproteota; class Nitrososphaeria; order Conexivisphaerales; family Conexivisphaeraceae; genus Conexivisphaera. Next base: position 20,442 of record JAGDXL010000019.1, on the reverse strand, counting down.
GACGGGTCTCGCGGGCTCCGACAGAGGGGGAGCGTACCTCACAGCGAAGGGCAGTGCGGAGGCAGATTCCCTAGCGGGCGTGCTTGAGCCGGCGGACGTTGAGCTGCCGGAGCGCTATGGAGGCGAGGTCGCATGCGTGATAGTGAAGAATGGATGCAGCGTCCTTGGCACCGGCGTTATGCACCGGGACGAGGCCGTGAGGGGCGGCGCTGACGGCGCGCTGATAATGGTCAAGAGGGGCGGTAAATACATGTTCCCCGATTGGAGCTACGAGTATCCCGTGAAGGTCAACCCTGAGCCACCTGATGGCGCGTGCGTGGTGATCGCTTGGGCCGGCTCCAGATCCTTGGCCATAAACGGCGTTATGAGGGCGGCGAGTTCTATATTGTGCGCATCGAAAAATTACAACTATCCAGCCACTGCATAATTCTTACATTTACATGCGGCGCGGGCCGATGCGATCCCCACGGGCGAGTGCAGGTCGTCTAGGCGGGATGCTCCTGGGCATCAGTAGATAAGTGGCTCACCTATTCGATATAGCAGTATACACTATGCACCATTATGACATGATTTTGAGCTACTCCTCAGCTGAAGCCTCGGAGCTTCCCGGCTCATCGCCCCCACCTTGCCATATCGCGGGTGATGGAGGGCGGAGCTCCGCGGACACGACGGGCGGTCCCATCCTGAGTGCCCGCGCCATCTCATCGGCATACACGCGGAACCTGAGCCCAACAGTCGACGTCAATGCCGTTATGCTCGCATATCTTTATAGAACTTTTAGGAAGTCCGTACATCCCCGCCCTTAAGGTTCGGAGCTTGCTGCTTCCCCTAAACCTCCTGACATCTTTATAACATGCACAAAATAGCCGGACACGTGGCCCGGGATCGGAATAAGGACAGAAGTGGTGGCAGGAGGGCCAAGAGGAATGCCGTGGAGAAGGGCAAGGAGCTCGAGGACTTTATAGAAAGGATAGCTGAGGAACACGGTTGGAGGGTTGAGAAGAGACGGAAGTATGGCGACCGTATCCTAGATCTTGTGATCTCGAAGGGGGGAACAGTCTTCATAGTACAGAGCAAGAACACGGATCAAGCGATGCCGTCGGACGTCAGCCAGACTAGGAAGGACTTTGAGGAGTATGTGAGATGGCTCCTAGAGGAGAAGCTGGGCCTCTCGGTCGTCCCTATACTGGTATCCAGGTCGTTCAGTGATGGCGCCAAGGGAAGGGCGAGAAGTTATGGCGTTCTCCTTTACACGGTGGATGAACTGGAGAGTCTACTGGCCGAGAGAGCGCGGGCACGCGAGGATGACTGAGCTAGCTCCTATGTGGCGCATTTCACTAATCTTGGAGGTCCTCTCCTCCGCTGAGTATATTGGCGAGCGCGGATGAGAGGGATAGGAAGCCCGCCCTTGTGACAGCGGACACGGGAATCGGCTTCTCAATGTAACCTCCCCTGGCCAGCATTGAAAGAAGCCTGCGATGCATCAGATAAGCCTCGCCATCCGAGCTGCTGTTGATGGCATCCTCCAGTTCTGAGGGCCTTGTGGACCAAGACATCACGCGATCCACCTGATCCTCTATGAGGTCCGCCTTTGTGAGTAACTGCACGAACGGAACCGGAAACCGAAGCCTCACCGAGGCGGCCAGCAACTGTATAGACACGTAGTTCAGCGGGTTGGAGACCAGCCAACCGTCCATCAGGAACAGCATGACCTTTGATGCGCCGGGGAACTGTTCCACTATGAGTGGCCCGCTCGGCCGATAGACAAACGGCTCCATTTGCCCGGGCGTATCCACCAGTAAATAGTCGGGGGAAGCCTCATCTACGTCCTGCAACACTTCGTGCAGTCTCGCAGCCGCCATATCTATCGCCAATATCAGGGCACCATTAGGCCCCAGGCCATGTTTCTCCATGAGCTCATTTATGTCTATGATGGATCGGATATCGGCATCTGGCTCATAGGGTAGGTTACGGGCGCCGGGGTCCAGATTGGCGGTGTAGACGTCCCATCCCTTCTCCTCCAACCATTCCCTAAGGGCTGACGTGAGCAGGCTCTTACCGGAGCCGGCCGTTCCCACCGAGAACACGACGTGCATGCCCAACGCTATGGCACGACCGCCGCAAAAGCTTTGGGATGACGGCGGTGTGCAGGAGCTCGTCTACCTCTTCTTACTGGAGACCCACCAGTCCAAGTACTCCCTCTGTCTGGACCTCTCGCGGACAGCGGCGTCCCTCTTCTTCTCCCTCAGAGCGGCCAGCTGCGCCCTAGTGGCAGAGAGGCCACAGGAAGTACAGCTGTAGTAACCAGTGACTGGATCGTAGACGAGCCTGCCCCCGCATTCGGGACACGTCATGTCGGGCAAATCAGTGGAGGCTCCGCTGAAGCCTAAATAAATAGTTAGCCTTGACCTTCCGGGGCTAAGCTAGGACGACCCATGTGTGGAGGACAGTTTTTGGGACACCATAGGCGTACGTATTTACATAGTTCGTTCGCGCGTCAGCGGATCGGCGGTTACGGGGGTCACGTGCGCCCAGCGACCGCGCCAGCCGGCCCAGCCCGTCCTCGTCGAGCCGGAGGGCGCCGTAGCGCGCCATCAGCGCCGCCCCATGTCGGCGCGGCCCTCGACGTAGAACGGGGGCGCCGCGTGCGCGATCGGCGTTGGAGCGCATGAGATGGTCGAGCAGGTCCACGGTGCTGCCCTTCATCATACCGGCCCGCGCTCATGCTATCTTCTCGTGCTCGCGTGGTTGCTCCTCCGCTCCCACAGCGAGCGCTATCCCGATTATGATTAGGACTGGCGATAGGTCCCGCTTCTCCCGCACCATCGCGCGGATCCCGAGCGCCTCCAGTGCGCGGCCCCAAGAGGTGGAACGCACCGGGTGGAGGAAGCGCGGGAGATCATGGTGATAGAACGCGACGTAGAGGAGGAGCGCCAGGATGAACGGCAATGCGGCGGCTTCCACGATGGAAACCACTGGCCGGACCTATAAGCCACGGGACCGCCGACTGTATCCGCACTGCGCTGGGGCGTGCACGTCGTGCCGGAAAGCCAGGGCTGCGCGTGATGGGAATCGCGCGATGAAGACGCTGAATTGAATATAATTCGTTTAATACGGTGCATACGGGCAAGGTCGTGGAGCGCTGAGCTCCCTAGAGCCAAATATTTATAAGGATGATGATCCCACCGGACCTCGATGCGCAGATCGTGGCTGATAGCGTCCGTGGTCGTGCTGGTGGCGCTTCTTGCAGCCATCCCAGCTGTGGCGAGCTCGCATACGGTGGGCGTCGGCGGCCCCCGCATCCCCCTGAGGGCCGGGAGCACCACGTCGCTCAACTGGGCCGGGTACGCGGATGTCGTGGGCTCGGGATCCGTCACGGTGGCGAACGCCTCCTTCTACGTCCCGACAGTCCAGTCCAGCAAGTCGTCGACGTATGTGGCGGTCTGGGTCGGCATAGACGGCTACAACGACAGCACGGTCGAGCAGACCGGGATACTGGCGGAGAGCTCCCACGGCTCCGTCAGCTACTCAGCATGGTACGAGTTCTACCCGGCCTCCCCGGTCTACGCCCCATCGAACGACGTGGTCAAGCCGGGGGACCTGATAGTCGCGTGGGTCCAGTACAACTCCAACAACAACACGTTCACGACGTTCCTGAAGGACGTGACGGAGGGGTGGACCTACGTGTCCCCGGCCACCTCGGTCCCCGGCGCGGACAGGAGTTCCGCCGAGTGGATAGTCGAGAGACCGGCCATAGGGGGAAGCCTGACGACCCTCGCGAACTTCGGAACCGCCGAGTTCGGGCCCTACTACACGAGCGTGAGCGGAACGTGCTACGCGGAAATCGACGGCACGTACTCGCCCCTGGGAACGTCCGCGTTCAACTCCACGTCGATAACGATGGTCAACTCCAATAACCAGACCCTGGCATCTCCCTCGGGGCTCCTCAGCGAGGGGACCAGTTTCAACGTCGCCTACGTGAGCGGCACGTCGAGCACGAGCAGCCCCCACGGGCACAAGTAGCGGGAAGGTCGCGCCACCTCAGTCCGATTTTTCTATCATAATGGAGAGACAGCACCTCATCATCAATGCAGCACGGATCGCTGTCAGCGGCGCTCGCTGTAGTAGCTGAAGAATGACACGATCAGCTCTATCCCCAGGAAGAGCGCGGCCACTATCTATATTATCACTATGAGCGAGTTCAGGATCGTGAGCATGACCGTGGGGAACGCTGGCGAGGACGCGACGCCGCCGTTCGCCGGGCTGTTTATCCATAGGTAGCTGACGCCGCTCTGGTTCCCTGGTATCATGTAGATCCCGTACGTGATCCCGGGCGCCTTTCCTCCCCCGGCGGCGAAGGCGCTCCCGATGATCCAGATGATGAACGAGACTATGAGGGGGCCCATGAGCGCGAGCACCATGAACGTGCCGTATGTGCGGAGCTTCTGGAGCGAAGTCTCCTCGCTCCCATGCCGGGCGTCCTCTATCCACCTGCGCACGAGCGGGTCGGAGATCTCATGCACGCGCCTCGACCTCATGATAGAATATAATCAATCGACATATAAGATGATAGGACTCGGAAAACCATGACTTAAAAATACGTTAGCCTCAATCCAAGTCGTGAGGGATCTAGTCCTCGTGGAGGGACCGTATGTCTCGTCGCTGGTCAGGGCGCTGTCCGAATCGCTCAGGGCGAAGATCTACAGATGGGACTCTGTGCGCGGTGATGACGTGGAGGGCATGGAGGCACTTGTGGTGCACCCGATGGCGGAGCCATTCGAGTACTACCTGAACAGCGCGATCTCGGTTTCTGAGAGGATCTCGGGGAGGGCCCGTAGAATTGTGCTCGCTGTGCCATACATGGGTATAAAGGCTGAGGGAAGGGTGCTTCAGTACTTGGCGGGCGGCCTTGATCTAATGGGTGCTGATCATGTGATAGTGTCTGATCCACTACCAGAAGTTGTTACCGCGCTTAGGACACCGCTAGTGGCTGTATCCGCTTATCCGGAGATAGCGAAATGGCTCTCTGGAAAGATCGTGAAGATGCATGTGGCTGCACCGCCCAGGTTAGAGAATAGGGCAGAGGCATTCGCGGAGCTGGTAGGAGCGGAGCTCAGAGTGATGCCAAGCGATCGCCTAGATGAGCTGGAGGTGCTCGACGGAGAAGTACTCCTGTGGGACCTAGTGACCTCGTGTGATGAGCTGGGGAAACTGATGCGTCTGCGCGCAGCATACTACGCTGTACCACATATAGGATGTAGCGAGATGCTCACAGACCTCCCGGAACGCATAGTGGCATCGGATAGCATGGATAATCCGTACTCGAAAATAACGCTGGCTGGTGCATTGACCAGCGCGGCACTGGCTCTCTGACGCCCCTTTATTCCTCAAAGAGCTATTTCCTGCTTCGGCTATCAGCATCTAACGGCGTTGAATGGCTTACCTAACCCGATGTGATCTCCGCGGGCGTGAACTTTGACCGTATTGTATTGCTTTAATTCTATGCGCTGTGACAATCAATGGATATTCGCGACCTGTACGAATCTAACGATTCAACCATCTTCCTGATGATGAACACTCTTGCTATTCTCGTGGACGCTCGGATAGTGGCCCCTTCAATTCGCTGAGGTGACGACCGGATCCGGCACGCATAACCTTGAGGACCTCGGCAACTATCGAGAGTGAGATCTCGCCGGCGCCTCTACCGCCCAAGTCAAGCCCGGCAGGCGTGTGGAGCCTACCCCGCACGATGTCCATTGGAATTCCCCTCCTGAGCAGTTCCTCTATGGATTCGCGCGCCCTCCTCTCGCTCGCCATAAGACCGACATATTTCGCTCCCTTCCTTAGGGCCTTCTCGACGACGTCGACGTCGTAGGGACTTCCTCCCTCGTTGGCGACCACGACGAACGCTCCTTCCGTGAGTGCACTGTCGAATGCGTCCAGCGAGGCCGTCATTATTTCCTCGGATTGATAGGGCTCCTCGGAGAGATGTGCGACCGGTATTCCGGCGTCCCTAGCTATGCGCGCCACGGATGCAGCCACTGGCCCTGAACCCACCACGAGTAGACCCGGCGAGGGGCCTATCACCTCCAGCAATATCCTGTGGTCGCCCTCCACGATCTCCGATTTGCCGGACTTCAGGGCCAAGTCGTAGAACCTGAGGTGTTCCTTTGACCCCGTCACTAGGACCCCCTCCGATATCAGGCTTCTCGTGATCTTCTGGCCGTGGATCTCCGTGACTAGTACAACGGTCCTGCCCATGGCCGTGAGATATGATATGTGGGGGAACACATCGCATGATGATGACACATATTCATTTGACATTAAGAAGCAATATAAGGATTTGCCAGGAACCACCATGCAAACGCGCTTGTTTAAAGTAAGCCGCGGACCGATGCCCCGAAAGGTTAAACCACAAGCGGACTTGATCCGCGCTTCACGTGCTGATATTCGCGAAGCTCAGTGGGGATAACCCGGATCTGGGGATTGGAGAGGCCAGGGCGCTCTGTGAGTCAATGGCAGGAGGCCACGCCGTCATAGAGTATAATCCCCCAGTCGCCGTGCTGGAATGCCCCAGGGAGGTTGACCTAGGAGGCCTGGGTGGCTTCGTGTCGGAATCTGGAATGCTGCTGTGGAGGGGTCGCGCGACCGAGCTCTATTCGGCCGCGATGGAGATACCTTCGATTGAGGTGCCTGCCAAGGCCGATGCCGAGGGCTTTGGAAGTGAGCTAAACGAGCGCGTCACCATATTGCTCGGTGAGCGGCTGATCAGTGCGGGCGTGCGCGTGGACGTCAGGAGGCCGGGTGCAGTGTTGAAGGCGTACCGCATGGGCGACACTACGTACGTGGCGGTCATTCACCCGCATAAGGGCAAATGGCGGCTCAAGGACGTCCGCAGCAGGCCATTCCGTCACCCATCGGTGCTGGTGCCCAGGTTGGCGCGCGCCCTGGTGAATCTGAGCAGGCCGAGGATGGGCGGGGTGCTGCTGGATCCATTCTCAGGCACGGGTGGGGTGCTGGAGGAGGCCGAGGATGTGGGATGTCTTCCGGTGGGCGTGGACCTGGACTGGCGCATGGCGCGGGGATCCCTCAAGAACGTTAAGTGGCGTGGATCTCTAGGAGGAATAGTGAGGGGTGACGCGAGGGTCCTCCCCATTTCGCGCGCCAACTGCGTGGCGTCGGATCTTCCATATGGCAGGATGAGCAGCGCCATGGGTTCCACAACGGAAGAGCTCCTACGGCACATTGTGGAGGAGCTACCGGATTTCCTCGAGCCCGGTGGGTATGCTGCGCTGATGGTGAGGGAGCGCGTGCAGCCGGCATCCGCGAACGGTGTAAATCTCCTGGAAACGTATTTACACAAGGTCCACGATGCGCTCACTAGGAAGATATTCGTGTACAAGGTGACCGGGCGCTGAGCCTGTATGAGATCACGTTCCTCGGCACCGCCTCGGCATCGCCGGGCTACGGAAGGAGATTGCCAGCGGCGCTCGTGAGATCCGAGGACGCATATTTCATGCTGGACTGCGGCGAGGGAACGCAGTACGCGATGCAGGAGCTCGGACTGAGATACGTCAACAGGAAGCTGTGCATCTTGATCTCGCACATGCATGGGGACCACGTGTTGGGGATCCCGGGGCTCCTGTTGAGCCTGAGCCTGTCCGGCAGGACCCGGGAAGTGCACCTGATGGGCCCCCGGGGCCTCAGGGGATTCCTGGTCACGGCGCTCGACCGCATGCGGGCTGGACTTACATTCGAGCTGGATTTCCACGATGTGAGGGATGGCCTTGAGCTCGAGATATGCGGCGCCACCGTGAGAACCGCGCTGGGACGGCACACTGCGCCCAACTACGCGTACAGACTGGACTTCAGGAGGCCCGGGAAATTCCATCCAGAAAGGGCGAGGGCGCTGAGAGTGCCAGTAGGTCCGCTGTGGAAGACGCTCCAGGCGGGGGCGTCCGTGAACGTGGATGGAAGGACCGTGAGGCCCGAGGATGTCCTGGATCCGCTGGAGGTCAGGACTTCAATAGCCTACTCCGGCGACACGCGCCCAACCCGCAGGCTCGTGGAGCTGTTCAGGGGCGCGGACCTGCTCGTGCATGAGGCAACGTTCTCCACGCGCGACCGTGGCAGGGCGCTCGAGAACATGCACTCCACGGCTAAGGAGGCCGGAAGGGTCGCCGCGAGGGCCGGAGTCAAGCACCTAGTGCTCACGCACTTCAGCAATAGGTACAGGGATCTGGACCTGCTTCTGAGGGAAGCTAGGAAGGAGTTCCAGAATGTACATCTGGCAAAGGAGGGCAGGACGTTCGTCCTAGCGCCTGAGGGACTCCTTCTCAGGGACCAGCCAATTGATCAATGAATCTAGATCCTCGGACTCGAGCCTCAGAACTATGGGCCCCAGCGGTGATTCGTCCTCGTCCTCGATGAACGATATGCGGCCCACATATGCTGCTTGCCTATTTATGTAGACGTGGGTACGGTTGCCGGCCCTGTTCTCCATCAAGAGCCGGCGGAGCGCGGCCATCACGCGCCTGTATCTGGCCTGATCGCGCAGGGCGAAAAGCGGTTGTACGCCCGAGGCCTCCACCACTATCAGGTGATCCTCGACCCGCTCGACCACGTCGCCCGCCCTTCTACCTCCCAGTACGTTCATCATCGCGCGCATGACCTTGGAGGCGTCCTCGCTCGGGTTCAACCACGCCTCCGCTCTAACCCTGATTTCCTGCTCGGACGGAGCCCTCAAGCTCGTTCACCCAGGACCTCACGGCATCGACGGCGCTCCCTCCCAGCTCATCCTTAGTTGTGCGCTCGTTGACTATCATGCCGTCCGCCAGCGCTATCACATCGCCTATCCTCAGCGAGAGTTCCGCGGAATCCCTGGAACGGAATTCCTCCCATGTGTGTGGATCATCGTGCCTCCCCCGACCTCTCAGGTACTCGAAGCGCTTGGCGGGCGAGGCGTGGATGGCCAGTATCCTCACGCTACCGAGCCTTCCCAGATGCGCCACCTCCTCGGGGGACCTTATACCATCTATCACTATGACGCGCCCGTCCATCGAGGTTATCTTTGACTCGAGGAGCACCGCCAGCGCGGCCGGCCCATGCTCCTTCCTCACCAGCTCCATGACGCGCAGCTGACTCTCCAGTCCTGGCTTGAGCCCCCTACGACGGACCTCCTCCCTTATCACGTCGCCCATTGATATAATGCCGTAGCCGACCCTGGAGAGATATCCAGCAGCCGTGGTCTTTCCGGCGCCAGGCATGCCAGTTATCCCCACAATGAGGGGCGCATCGTTCCCGTCCATCGCGCCCGATGCTGTGTGCGCCCAAATTAGGTTTAGGGTCGGGCAGAGTTCCCGGGGGAGAGGACGGGCAATGAATGAGCGCGGCATCTTGAAATGGATTTTATTTATACACCAGAAGTCGAGTAAAGAACTATAAAACCCGGGGCCGCGGCGTATACACGATGCCTGTCAGGTGCTTCGTCGCAGTGGACGTAAGGTTGGAGGGCGACGGCCTGAAGACCTATAGGACCATAAGGAACGCGCTCGAGACAAACCTCAGGGTGAAGCCTGTGGAGGAGGAGAACTTGCACCTGACGCTCAGGTTCATAGGTGAGGTGGAGGAGGGCGCCGTCAGCAGGATAGCCGATGCCCTGAGGACTGTGAGGTACCATCCGTTCACCGCTTCGCTCAGGGGGCTGGGTGCGTTCCCATCACCCAGCAATCCACGCGTGCTGTGGATCGGCGTGGAGGAAGGGGAGGATGACCTCAGAAAATTGAGGGATGGCGTGGAGAGGGCATTGAGGGGTATAGTGCCGAGGGAGGATGAGGGATTCGCTGCGCACCTCACAATAGCGAGGGTCAAGGGCAGGTCTCACGGCACGATGGACGTGCTCAAGGAGTACGGCGATTACGACTTCGGGAGGCTGAACGTCGCGGAGTTCAAGTTGAAGAGGAGCATCCTGTCGCGGACCGGACCTGTCTACACCGACATAGAGGTGTATCCACTGGTTGAGGCCGGAGGAGGTAGTGGAGGAGGTTAAGGCGAGGCTGAGGCCTTCGCCCGAGGAGAGAGAAAGAGTTGGAGGGATCGCCTCCAGGGCGCTGAACGCGGCAGCACGTGCGCTGGCCGATCTGGGACTGGAGGGCGAGGCGAGGCTCGGAGGATCCTATGCGCACGGCACGTGGCTAGCGGGCCATGCCGACATAGACGTATTTGTACTTCTCCAGCCGGGAGTGAACCTCGAGGACGAAGGACTGAGGGTCGCCGGAAGAGCCCTCGACATTATGGGAGCCGAGCGTGTGGAGAGAAAGTACGCTGAGCATCCATACCTGAGCGGAAAGGTCGACGGCATCGACGTGGAGGTCGTGCCTTGTTATAGAGTGCAGCGCGGACGGTGGATTAGCGCGGCGGACAGATCGCCATATCACACTGAGTACCTATTGGCCAGGCTCACGGATGCCATGAGGGACGAGATAAGGGTCGCTAAGGCGTTCATGATAGCTCAAGGCGTCTACGGCGCCGAGATAAAGGTGCGCGGGTTCAGCGGATATCTGGTGGAGGTGCTGGTGCTGAAGTATGGTGGCCTAATCGAACTCATGAGGGCAGCCACCTCCTGGAGAATGGGGGAGGTGCTGGCGCTGGAGACGCTTCCGGCGGACTTCAGGCCTCAACAACGGGCAGGAGCATTGATAATAGTGCCAGATCCGGTGGATCCCAGGAGGAATCTGGGGGCAGCAGTTTCCGCCTGGAGCCTTGGAAGGTTCATCGCATCCTCGGAGGCATTCCTGGAGCATCCGCGCGGGGAGTTCTTCGAGAGGCAGGCATCCCTTGGAAGGCCTCTGGAGCCGGAGGACGTGGCCCCGAACTCCATCACACTGGTCATCGAGAAGCCATCGGAGCCGGAGGACATCCTCTGGGGTGAGCTCTGGAGAACTGTCAGGGGGCTGTCGAGATATCTGGGGTCCAGGGGGTTCGAAGTGCTCGCGTATGCAGCCGGCGAAGACGATAGGACTATCGCCGTCTCGCTCCTGCTGGACAGCCTCAGGTGCTGCCGCGTGGAGCTCAGGAGGGGACCACATATCATGATGGCAGAGGCGCGGAGGCAGTTCCTAGACGCATCCAAGGATAAGGGGCCAGTATGGATAGATGAGAACGGCCGCATGTTCTCTACGCTGATCGCCGAGGAAAGAAGCGCCTTCGATGAGCTCCGCGCGGCAATTAGGGATCCAGTCAGAATCGCCGGAGCTTCCAGGGGACTTGAGGGCGTGCTGCGCTCGGCGCGTATACTGCAGGGAATGGAGGCGTTGCACGGGGATGAATCCGCGCGGAAGAGCCTCAGTGGGCTTGCATACGGGCGTCAGCTGGCATGATCCGTGGGAGATAGCCGAGGAGGCGCCGGAGCTCCTGGCATATCCCACTGGAGATCGCGCCGCCGCACTGCGCGCGGCTAGGGAGCTGGAGGCGCTAGGCGTGGACGCCATCGCGGATGAGGGAGAAACTATCATCGACGGTTTTAGGGTCCTAGGGAAGGGCAAGTCGTCAATAGTGCTCATGTGCAACGTCCGGGGAGAACTGGCCGCCGCCAAGGTGAGGCGCGTCGATGCGCCGGTCATCGACCTGAAATTCGAGGGTGCGATGCTGCGCGCGGCTAACCTAGCCGGCGTGGGCCCTGAGCTTGTGGGATGGGATGAAGATATTCTATTGATGGAGTTGCTGATAGGAATGCCGCTGGCGACATTTCTGAGGAACGGAGAGGTTGGGGTGGACAGGTCCAAGCGCACGCTTTCGCTCGCGCTGGATAAGGCACGGGCGCTCGACGCTGCGCATATAGACCATGGAGAGCTGCATAACCCTGGCGATCACGTCCTCGTGACATCTGAAGGCCCGGAGATACTGGACTTCGGGTCGGCAAGTGCCTCGAGAAGGCCGGCAAACGTAACATCGCTCGCGAGCGCGATAGCGCGCATGATTGGCAGGATACCAGATAGGTCGCTCGTGCAGGCGCTCAAGAAATACAAGGAGGAGATGGACGATCGTTCCTATCAGGCAGTCTTGGAGGAGCTGGGAATCCGATGGTAATGCGCGTTTGACGCGATTCCGGTTGTGATATCTTTGCGCGAACGTGCGGGTTGACTTCCGATACGGTTATAGGAACCGGGAATCCGTGAGGTGTGCGTTGATTTCCAATAGACAGGCCCGCAGGATGATGGAGAAGATGGGCCTAAACGTGGAGGAGATAGAGGGCGTCAAGGAAGTCATTATGCAGATGGAGGGCGGAAGGACGATACGCGTCAAGGATCCCACCGTGTACAAGTTGAGGACCAAGGAGAAGGATGTAGCGATCTACAACGTGATGGGAAAGGAGGAAGTGACCGAGGGAGAGGAGGAAGTTACGCTCTCCGAGGAGGACGTGAAGCTCGTGATGGAGCAGACTGGAGCGACGCGCGACCAAGCTATACAGGCGCTGGTAGAGGCGGGCGGGGATCTGGCAGCCGCCATACTTAAGCTACAGCAGCAGTCATGAAATTAGCACGCCATTATACAGCGGTGCAAGCGCGGAGGATCCGCACCTAGAACAGGCCGTGGCTCCCGGAGGATTCAGCGACCCGCATGCCCTGCACACCTTTAACGTTGGAACTACTGATGTATGCTCGTCAACAGTATTTGTGAGCTCGTGGGACTGCACGATGTTGGCATATGCCGAGGTGAGCGGTACTTGGGTCTGCGAGCGCTCGGAGGGCGGCGCGTAATATCCGCTGGTGTAACCATCCGGTATCCATCCAGCGATGTGCGGCAGCTCGGAGGGCGGCATGCGCTCCGCGTCCAGGCGACGCAGTCTCTGGGCCGATCTATGATCGTACATGAGCGCGGCGAGAACTCCTGTGCCCTCCACCAGCCGTATAAGGCTCGGGCCCAGCTTCACGGCGGGCGGTGACTCGGAGTACCCTATCAGGTTGACGAACCCAAATACTTTGGCACCGGACATTATCCTATTGCCGTTAAATGATCTCGGTAGATTCTTCATCCGGTGCTCGAGCGCCGACGACGCCTTCTCCACCACCTGTAGGAGCCTCGCGCTGAAGTATGCCTCATCTCCCTGGGTCTCGTACGCCAGCCTAGGCATGTTTACCGATGCGCCGACTATAGATATCAACGGCAGCTCGGGATCGACGGGAGCCCCGAGGAACGACCTGAGCGCGCCGGTAGTGGAGGTGGACACCGCCAAGCCGCGGGAGGCGAGGGCCGCAGCCGCCCTCGGCGAACCGGGAAATGCGAGGGTGAACGAGAGCCGGGAGCCCTCGGCGCCTCTCAGCCCATCGGTCGCCTTCACAAGGTCCTCGTTGAGAAGGACTGTGTTGAGAAGGACGGGCCATCCATATGCCCTGAGGGCGGATTCAACGTTCAACAGGAGACGGCGGAGTTCCGATGGATCATGGTCCTCGCGCGCTACGATGGATAGCTCCACTCTGGTGGAGAGCGCCAGCGATAGTAGATCCTCGAGTTGTGCGGAGCGGTCCAGTGGTATAGATACGCTGTCAGGTGCGAGCGTCGAGGTGCCGATGTCCCTTATGTTGAGCTCACCCTCCATGTGGGCGTCGACCACGTCCTTGGGATATGAGGAGAAGAGTTCGCGCTCGCGCAGCGCGCGGAATCCGGCCTCGCGTATGACGCTCTGAACTCCTGGCGATGAGGACAACATTAGCTCGAGGTCCCAGTTGGATATGCCTAACTTCGCCAGCCTAGTGCTCTCATCGTCCTTGCCGTCCACGAGGAGCAAGTAGGAAGCCATTCCCCTTATCATGGGCGTCGTCAGGTAGAGACCTTCGCGCCCCATCACTAGGTGCTCTATTTCCGAGGCTATCTTCTGGGCAGCATCCCTGGACATTCCGGCCTCCTTCACGAGGCTCTGCATCAACCGATTGGAGCTGAAGGGCTCCAGTGTCTCATGCGTAGTCCTTATCATTACCTGCTCGACATGGAGGAGTGCGCGCTCATCTATTTCCCGCGCGGCGTTCAGGACGAGCCTGCCCAGCGGAGTTATGCCGTACTTCTTATCGACCCTATTGTGCTGTATCAGGCCCTGCCTCAGAAGCTTCCTCAGATGATAAGCGAACTTCCCTGACTCCTTCTTTGCCCGAAATCCGGTACTGGACTTCAGCTCTGAGTAGCCCATGGGACCCCTTGAGTTCAGCTGCCTCAGTATCTCCAGCCTGCTCGGCGACGAGATCACGGAGAATATGCCGATGGCGCGCCTGAACTGCCCCTCGGACAACCCGCTGCGCTGGTGCGTCCCATTAATTAAATATTGTTGAGTGCAGTTTAAATATATTTGACATGGGGGGTAAGGGCTGGGCGGCCGCAGATTGCTCGTGATGGGGCTGGCCGGATTTGAACCGGCGACCGCCGGCGCCCAAGGCCGGCAGCCTACCAGGCTAGCCCACAGCCCCTGAGTGAAGACAGCGTAGGACGGGAGGTTGGAGCTACTTCTCAGCTGAAGGCCCCGGAGCTTCCCAGCTAATTGCCCCGCCTTGCCGCCTCTTTGGAGCTAAAGGGGGTGGAGCTCCATAGATATCGGGGATGGCTCCCGTCCTGAGCGCCGACCGCGGGGTGCTGTAGAGCATATGCGCCGCGCAATCCGCGCATATATGAAACCTGCGCCTCACGGTCGACATCAATGCCACGCACTCACAATCTTTTATAAAGCTTTGGGAGAGGTCGCACGTTAGCTTCCTGATGGTTTTCCCGCTTACTTAATACTTCTAATATACTGTAATCATATGTATACGGGGCACGGCCGCGCATCGCGCCCCATTTGCTTATATTCGGCCAACGTGTTAGTGAACTCAAATGGAGGAGATCTCGGATCTAATTGCGGACTACGTGCAGGAAGTGGAGTACGAGAAGCTGTCCCACGAGGTAGTACACGAGGTAGAGCGGAGGATAGCGGACGCGCTGGCCAACGCAGCGTATTCCTCGCGCGCAACGGCGGCCGGCACGCTCAGGGCTGTGGGCTCATACCTCAGGGGAGACTACAGGACGGTCGATGGCGGCGCGTTCTCCCCCGACTACGCGGCGTTCTACAACACGTTTCTTATCAGGTATCTTGACTTCAATGACACATACCTATCGAGAGAGCCGCTCCATCCTAGCGATATGCTAGGCGGGCTACTGGCTGTGGGGGCCGCGATGGGATCGACCGGCAGGAGGCTCGTGGAGGCGGCCGCGGTTGGATATGAGATCGGCGTCAGACTATGCGACTACTCGTCCCTCAGGGCCAGGGGGTTCGATCATGTGTTGTTCTTGGGAGTCGCGGAGGCGGCCGCTATCTCAAAGTTGATGGGGCTGGACCGCGTAAGGACGAAGAACGCTATTTCACTGTCACTGGTGCCAAACGTGGCACTGAGGGAGACTCGGAGCGGCGCCCTCTCCATGTGGAAGGCGGGAGCAGCCGCGGATGCCTCGCGTAATGCGACGTTCGCGGCCATACTGGCCAAGGAGGGGGTCACAGGTCCGGCACTTCCCTTCTCGGGCAGGATGGGGCTTGTCAATGTGGTGTTGAAGGATGTTGATGAGGAAGCCTTCAAGGATCTGGGAGAGCCTCGTGGGATATTGAGGACGCACATTAAGGAGTATCCCGCAGAGTACCACGCGCAGGCGGCTATAGAGGCGGCGCTATCCATGGACCTCGAAGGAGAGGTGGAGGAGGTGATCGTTGAGACGTACGAGGCCGCCAAGACGATACTGGCGGACGACCCCAGCAAATGGGCCCCGGAGAATCGGGAAACCGCGGACCACAGTCTGCCCTTCATGGTATCCGTCGCACTAGTAAAGCGCAGGTTCTGGTTGGACTCCTACGATCTGATAGGGGATCCGACTGTGAGACGCGTCATGTCCAAGGTGAAGGTCGTGGAGAAGGAGGAGTTCACGTCAATGTATCCGAAAAAGCTCCCGGTGAGGATAAGGGTCAAGACGGAAAGAGGAACATATGAATCGTACTTGGAGCTCCCGAGGGGACACGCCGACCGGCCGATGAGTGATGCTGAGTTGGTGAAGAAGGCGAGGGATCTCGGACTTCGCGATGACTCCATCAATGCGGCATTGAGCGCGAGGAACCTCGGGGTGAGGGATCTCGTCGTCTGAGGGAGAGGAACTGCTGGGTCGCTTCACGGTAGCCCCGGGCGTCTGGGACCCCTTCTCTGCACTGCTGGCTGAGAGGGCCGGGTTCAATGCGCTGTATCTTTCTGGTGCAGCGCTGACATCGTCCATGGGGCTTCCGGACCTGGGACTGATAACGTTGGACGAGGTGGCAGAGGCCCTCAGGAGGATTAGGCGCGTGACGGATCTTCCCATAATAGTCGACGCGGACACCGGATTCGGGGAGGCGCTCAACGTTTACCGCACGGTGCAGGTGCTCGAGGAGGCAGGGGCCAGCGCCGTGCAGATAGAGGACCAGAGGATGCCGAAGAGGTGCGGACATCTGGAGGGCAAGGACGTAGTCTCCAGGGATGAGATGGTTGAGAAGATAGTGGCTGCGCTCAAAGCGAGGAGGAAGGCGCTCATAGTAGCCAGAACCGATGCTCGGGGCGTTATGGGCCTGGAGGAGGCCGTTGAGAGGGCAAACCTCTATGGGAAAGTTGGAGCGGATATAATATTCCCGGAGGCATTGCTCAGTCGGGAGGAGTTCGCCGAGGCCGCCAATAGGATAAAGTACCCGCTGCTGGCTAACATGACGGAATTCGGCAAGACTCCCTACATTAGCGCGGATGAGTTCCGTAATATGGGTTACAGAATTGTGATATTTCCGGTCACGGCTTTCAGGGCGGCGGCGCGGGCTGCCGCTGACGCGTATGCGCATCTCATGGAAAGGGGGACCCAGGAGGACTTCCTGGATAAATTGATGACCAGAAAGGACCAGTACGAGGTCATACACTATCATAGATACGAGGAACTTGACGCGGAAATAGCGAGGGAGGCTACGCGCAGGATCGGACTATGAGCGACCACTCAGGGGTATAAATCTCCTCTCGCCCGGACCGATATAGACCGCCCTGGGCCTTATCAGGCGATGCTGCTCCTCGACGTACTCTATGAAGTGCGCCAGCCACCCGGTTATCCTGGACAAAGCAAAGAGCGCTGTGTATATGTTGTTCTTCAGGGGGAATCCTATGGACATGTAGACTATCCCGGACCAGAAGTCCGTGTTTGGATATATGCCTTTAGATCCGAACTGCGCGATCCCCAGCTCCTCGAGTTTCAATGCTATACGGTAGTACTTATACGCCTCCGGGTTTCTTGGAGCCAAACGCTCGGCGAATCCCTTGAATATCCTCGCCCTGGGATCATAAGTCCGGTAGACCCTATGGCCGAACCCCATCAACCTCCTCCTGCCGGACAGGATGTTCTCCTGGAACCATTTCTCCACCGAGTCCTCGGAGCCTATCTCAGCGAACTGCGCTATGGCTGCCTCCGCTGCACCTCCATGAAGCGGACCCTTGAGCGCCGCGAGCGCACCCGTCACGCCCGAGTACATATCGGACAGCGTCGACACCACGACCAGCCCCGCGGTCGTGGAGGCCGGAACCTCGTGATCCATGTAAAGTATGAGTGCCGCGTTCATGGCCTTCGACTCCTCGTCCGTGGGCTCCCTGCCAAGCGCCGCCCTTAGGAACGCCTTGGCGTAACCACCGCGCGGATCCGGTTCCGTGAACGGCATGCCCTCCACGTGACGATACGCGTTGGCGGTTATCGTGAGCATGTTGCCTATGGTGGACGCGGCCACATCCCTGTCGGTCGTCTTATCCCACTTGAAGCGCTCCGAGGCCGCCAGCGCCGCGAATGCGCCCATCTGGAGGGCGACTGCATCAGATGATCTGGGAAGATTGGAGATGGCGGATAACACGTGCGCAGGAACGCGATACCCGCGCTCCACCTTGGACGAGAAATCGCGGAGTTCCTGTTCCCGCGGCAATTCGCCGTTTAGGAATAGATATTGTATCTCCTCAGCTGATGCGCCTCCGTTCACGAGGTCTTCCACGCTGTAACCGGAGTACCTGAGGATTCCCTTCTCGCCGTCTATGGTAGTAAGCTTGGTCCATTTGATGTCAACATCCTCAAGACCCCTGCTTATCTTCTCCATCATTTCTATGTTAACAAAGGATATTTATAATTCTTTGGTTTAGCAGGCTCTCCTCGGCTGAAGCCCAGGAGCTTCCCGCCCATGACTCCACCTTGCCGTCCCAGGGGGCAATGAGGGGAGGGGCGTGGCTTCACGCGCGCCACGGTCGTCAAGGGCCCACGCTCATGCGGACAATACAGCCCTCGCATCAACGGCATAGAGCTTGGGGCCGTCCACGATCAATGGATTCACCTCGAGCTCCACTACCCCCTCAGAACATGCGACGTCGCTGAACTTTGAGATCGCGGAGGATAGCCTTCCCGTATCCACCCGAGGCATCCCCCTATATCCCTCTAGAAGAGGCCTCAGCCTGAGCTCCGATATCATAGAAAACGCCTCCTCGGATGTCACCGGCGCCACCCTCGTGGAATGATCCCCCAGTATCTCCGTCAATACGCCTCCCAGGCCAACGTCGACCACGCAGCCAAAGTCGTGATCTCTGACCAGGCCAACCCTCATCTCAACCCCGCGAACCATTCTCTGGGCATATATCCTACCAGACGCGGCTTTAGCTATAGGTGCCAGCCTGCGCATGGCCTCCTCCATCTCATGCGCGTCGCGTATTCCTACTATTACTGCGCCGGCCTCCGTCTTGTGCGATATTGACTGCGCATACACCTTCAAAACCGCTGGATAATTACTCGGTGGCCATTCGTCGGGCGATTCCAACCAAGACCACTCTGGAATGTCGAACCCCGCTATCGATAGCGCGTCCACTAGGTCTGGCCACAGGCCGCCGCGTATGTGCAATCCACCGTGCGCGGATCTGTTTACGGTCCACGTGCCGAGATTCCTGGCGAACCACCTAGCTACATGAAGCGCCCGGGATGCCCTCTCGGGACTCGGATATGATGGAAGGCCGAGTGAGTCGTAGAGCGACCTCGTGCGCCTGGACAGCTCGGAATCGCCGACCTCCACCACCACCGTGGGTTTCCTGGATAGCGAGGCCAACGCGCGCGGCAGATCCTCCGTCATCCCAGGTGGATAGTGCGTGGGAATCAATACGATCCCACCGACAGGTGCGTCCATCAAGGCGCTGTATGCGGCGATGAACTCGCGGTCAGACGCGGATCCCGTCACGTCCACCGGATTGGCCACTGAGGAGAGTTGCGATAGAATCCCGGAGGCGCGCAGCGAGCTGAGCCGGGGATCCGATGATAGATCCGGTAGATTGAATCCCAGTGAGCTGAGCGCATCGGTCGCCAACACGCCCGCGCCCCCGGAGTTCGTCAGGACTGCAACGCTGTCGCTCGGATCTCCATTTATCATAGATGCTACCTTCGCTGCATCCAGCGCATCCTCGAGGTCCTTAGCGACGTATGCGCCAGCCTGCCGAAATGCCTCCCCCGACACATGTGCTGATGAGAGTATAGATGCTGTGTGGGAGCTGGTAGCGCGTCTGCCGGACGACGTGGTGCCGCCCATCAGGACGACGACTCTCTTTCCATTGTCCCTGGCGCGCTTCATCGCGTCCAGCAGAGCCCTTCCCTCAGATGCCCTCTCCACGTACAGGAGGATCACGGCCGTCCTAGGATCATCGGCGAAGTACTCCACGGACTCCGTTATGTCCACGTCAACCGCATTCCCCACCGATACGAGCGCCCTGATCCCGGGACCCGAGGAATTCAGGTAGTCATAGAGAGATGCGCTGAGGCCACCGCTCTGTGCTACCAGTACCACGTTGCCGGCCCTGGGTTCTGGTATGTTCTCAGCGCCGTTCTTCCTCCTGGGCAGAAATATGGCGAAGACCCCCGTGTAGGGATCGACCACGCCGAGGGTGTTGGGCCCGAGCACCCTCATTCCGCCCAGCTCCGGCAGTAGCCCCTTCAACGACGGGCCGCCTATCTCCTCGAAACCGCCGGAGACCACAATTGCAGCGGCGTAGCCGATGGAGGCCGCCTTCCGCAGATAATCTACAGAGAGGGATGGGGGTACCGCCACTATGAGCAACTCGGATGCCGGAAGATCAGCTTCGCACGGTACGCCGAGACAGCTATCATACATCGGGTTCACGGCGTGTACCTCCGACCTGAGTCTGCCGCGCGACTTCATATCGAGCAAATTCTCCAGTATGGCGGTGCCTATGTTGCCCTTTGGGGACGGGCCGACCACCGATATTGACGCTGGGTCTAGGAATGATCTCAGGGGGTTGCCCATGCCCGTGAGGGCAATCTACCAATATATTTGCGAAACGCATGAGGAGAGCCCCGGGCGGGATTTGAACCCGCGGTCTCCCGCTTACGAGGCGGGCGCATTGA
>JAGDXL010000001.1 GCA_023256385.1 Nitrososphaerales archaeon | reverse complement strand
GATGGTCGTAGACCACATGTGGAACCCCCGCCCACCTGCACGCGTCGACGTACCACCACGGTGCACGCAAAGCCTATTATGCCCCTTCTTGAGACCACTGTCAGGATTGCCGACGGCATACGACGTTCCACCGGACGTGCTGGTCATCAGGCTAGCGGAGTACCTGAAGCAGCAGTTCCCCGAGATAAAGCCTCCGGATTGGTCGCTCTACGCGAAAACCTCCAGCGATAGGGAGAGGCCACCGGCCGAGAGGGACTGGTGGTACCTGCGCTGCGCGTCGATCCTCCGGAAGGTCTACGTGCACGGTCCAATGAGCGTAAAGGAGATGCGCTCAGAGTATGGAGGAAGAAGGAAGAGATGGGTAGCCCCCGGACACCACATAGAGGCCGGCAGCTCCATAATCAGGCATGCGCTGCATCAGCTTGAGGCGGCGGGATTGGTGGAGAAGACTCCTCGGGGCAGGAACCTCACGTCGAAGGGTAGAAGCGTCGTGGACGCGGTGAGCACGGATATTTTCAAGGAAATGATTAAGAGTAATCCCGAGCTGGCTAAGATAACGGGTGCTGGTGGAGTTGAGCTGGGATCAGCGTAAGGATCCCCAGTCGGAGGACGAGGACCGTGCCAAGGAGCGGGCCCTGAGGGAGCAGTACCTTCGCTTGTTCCTGACATCGGACGCTAGGGAGAGGCTCGCCAACGTCAGGATGGTGAGGCCCGAGGTAGCCGATCAGGTTGAGAACTATATATTGCAGCTGGGTCTCGCCGGGAAGATAAGGCGTCCCATAGACGACGATGAGCTCAGGGAGATACTGTCGAAGTTAACTCCCCAGCAGAGGGAGATAAGGTTTAAGTTCATTTAGAGGTGAAGCGAGCCCATGAGCAGCCACAAGAGATCCGGTGAAAAAATTCGCTACATGGCCTACATGAGATCGAACAGGCCGCCGCCGGCCTGGGTCGTGGTTAGGACCAAGAGAAAGGTCATACGCAGTCCCGCCCAGAGGAACTGGCGCACGAACAAGCTGGACATGTGAGATGATGCCCCATGAGCCAAGTTGAGCGCGAGTACGTGATATCCCTCGACAGGGCGCTGCTCGCCGCCAAGTATAGGCGTGCGGAGAAGGTTGTGCAGATGGTCAGGCACTTCGTGGCGCGTCACATGAGGGCGAAACCGGAATCCGTGAAGCTGGATCCATCCCTCAACGAACTCATCTGGTCCAGGGGCATACAGGCGAAGTGGCGCAGGATGAAGGTGAAGGTCTCAAAGGAGGAGGAAGTTTATCGGGTTCTCCCCTCTTAGAAGGGGAGATGCATGGAAGTTTATCGGGTTCTTCTCTATAATAATCCGAACATAGGGCTATACGCCAGGGCTGATAACGAGTTCCTGCTTCTGCCAAACGGCTTCCCCGCCGATAAGGGAAGACGCCTGGCGGAGCTCATGGGGTGCTCGCTGCTTAACGTTTCCATCGCGGGCACGAGGCTTCTTGGGCCGCTCCTCGTGATGAACCGGCATGGAGTCCTCGTCAGCTGGATGGCCGATGAGGACGAGCTAATGATCCTCAGGGACGCCATGCCCGGCAGGGTCGTGGAGCGCCTCCGCTCGAGGGTGACCGCTGTGGGCAACCTTCTGGCGGTCAATGACAGGGGCGCGGTGGCATCGGATCTCCTCGGACCCTCAGAGATCTCCCAGGTCGAGGACGTGCTCGACGTGCGCGCTGAGCGCATGACCGTAGCGGGGTTCCACCAGGTGGGCGCAGTTATAGCGGCCAACAACTCGGGCGCGCTTGTCCATCCGCTGGCGAGCGACGAAGAATTGTCAAAGATATCGGGGGCGCTGAAGGTGGAGGACGTGGACAGGGGGACCCTGAACGGAGGAGTTCCATTCCTGTCGTCGGGAATAGTCGTCAACGACAGATCGGCGCTCGTTGGATCCAAGACGACAGGCCCCGAGTTATTCATAGTGAGCAAAGTCTTTAAGGACGGTTAGTCATCGGAGCCCCCCGTGAGCGATCAACAGGAGCTGCAGACGCTCGCATACAGCGCGAGGATCCTGCGGGAGTACTTGAGCGAGCTGGTTCAGCGCGAGACCCTGATATCCAGGCTGATAGCTGAGCACAGGGCCGCGATTGATTCCATGAACAACCTGCCGAGCGGTGAGGGCGACATAGAGTGCATGATGCCGCTTGGAGGCGGGGTCAGCGTACCTGCCAGCGTCAGCGGCTCCGCGAAGTACTTGGTGGCCGTAGGCGCAGGTGTCTTCATGAAGAAGGACAGGAACTCCACGATGGAGTTCCTCAACAGGAAGCTACAGGAGCTGGAGGCCGCCCTCAGGGACGTCTCCGCCCAGAGGGGAAAGGTCGAGGAGGAGCTGGCCAAGCTGGAGGACCGGCTCAACTCGATGTACCAAGGGGAACCAGCGGGGAGCGCGTGATGTTCGGTAAGCTGAGGGAGGCCCTATCGGGCCTCAGGGAGAGCCTCACCACGAAGGAGTTGGGGGAGGGCGAGGTCTCCGAGGCCCTCGAGAATCTGAAGTGGCGACTGATAGAGGGCGAGGTCGCGATTGACGCGGCCGAAGGGCTGGAGGCCGCCCTCAGGGACGCGCTCCTCGGCGCAAAGGTCAGGCGCAGCCGCCAGGAGGAGGACGTCGAGGCGAGGATCAGGGAGGTCCTCCTCTCATGGCTCAAGCCCCTGGAGGCGGCGCCGCTGGAGGACGTGGTGCAGTCCAAGAGGCCGTACGTGATGGTCTTCCTGGGCGTGAACGGCGGAGGTAAGACGACCACGGTGGCGAAGGTCGCGCACGCGCTCAAGGGCAGGGGGCTCAGGCCTCTTCTGGCCGCGGCCGACACGTTCAGGGCGGGTGCCATAGAGCAGCTCAGCCTTCACGCGCAACGGGTCGGGGTCGAGGTCGTGTCACAGGGCTACGGTGCGGATCCTGCGGCGGTGGCGAGGGACGCCGTGGAGCGCGCGACGTCGAGGCGCTACGACGTCGTGCTCGTTGACACGGCGGGCCGCATGTACACCAAGTCCAGGCTGATGGACGAATTGAGGAAGATCGTGGAGGTCGCGGGCGCCCACGAGAGGGTGATGATAGTGGACGCGCTGACCGGCAACGACTCCGTGTCCCAGGCCAAGGAGTTCGACAGGGAGGTCGGGGTGGACAGCGTGATAGTGACCAAGGCGGACGCGGACGTCAGGGGAGGGGTAATCCTGACGCTGGCATATGAGCTGAGGAAGCCTATACGGTATCTCGGCATGGGACAGGACTACGGCGACCTCGTGCCCTTCAGGGCCGACGAGGTTGTAGATGGCCTTCTTCGGCCAGCCTGACGAGGAGTGCCTTCTGCACGTGGAGCCGGTTTCCCGCCTGTTCGAAGACCACGGACTGCTCGGAGTCCATGACCGAGTCGGAGACCTCCTCACCCCTGTGCGCCGGGAGGCAGTGCATGAATATCGAGCGCTTGCCGGTCTTCGACATCAGCTCCGGGGTCACACGGTAGCGAGGTAGAAATGCCCTCAACCGTGCCTCACGCTCCGACTCCTGCCCCATGCTGACCAGCACGTCCGTGTACACCACGTCGGCGCCCTTCACCGCCTCCGACGGATCATCGTAAACTAGGACATCGCCGCCCAGTTCCCTGACCTTGTCCAGGAGCCACCTGGACGGCTCGTACTCCTTGGGCGATGCGATGCGCACCTCGACTCCCAGGATGGCCCCCAACAGCGCCAGCGAGTTGAAGACGTTCGTGGAGTCGCCTATGAAGGCGAGGACGACTCCCCTGAGCCTGCCCATCTTCTCCCTAATAGTGTAGTAGTCCGAGAGCGCTTGGCAGGGATGTTCGATGTCCGAGAGCGCATTTACGATCGGTATCCCGGCGGCGGCCGCCATACTGGTCAATGTTCCGTGGCGGTTTACCCTGGCCACTATCGCGTCCACGTAGCGCTCGAGCGTGCGCGCGGTGTCCTCCACGGTCTCCCCCCTCGAGAGCTGCGTAGTGGTATAGTCTAGATAGATGGGTATGCCGCCGAGCTGGCTCACCCCCACCTCGAAGCTGACCCTGGTCCTCGTGGAGGGCTTCTCGAACAGCAACGCCACGGCACGTCCCCTGAGCACATCGGACATAGGTGCCTTCCTCAACCCATCGGCCAGCGAGTAGATCGCGTCCACGTCTGATGGTGTCAGGTCCGCCGCAGAGAGCACGTCCTTCTTCATGACCTGCGTGACCTAACAATACTTTAATTAAATCTTAGCTCTCGGAGCTCGCGTGATGGCCAGCGCGAGGGGTAAGGGTAGGGACAGGGATGAAGAGAGGGGAAAGGAGAGGGCCCAGAGGGGCAGGAAGACGTCCAAGGCCAAGGAGTACTGGGAATCGATAGTGAGGGTCTTCAAGTACAGCAGGAAACCAGGCGCCAAGGAGTACTCCATGTTCCTGAAGATAGTCGGTCTGGCGCTCCTCGCGGTGGGCGGTATAGCCTTCGTGATACACTTAATAGCGACCCTAATCTCAGGTGTCTTCGGATGAGCGATTCGGGGTCCGCCGGCGCGCGGGGGACGCAGCTGTTCGCCGTCAAGGTAGTAAGCGGGCAGGAGAACAACGTCGCCAAGTTGATAGCGACCAGGGTACAGCTCAGGGGCCTCAACGTGTACTCCGTGCTGGTGCTGCCCAGGGCCAGGGGATATGTCGTGCTCGAGGCAGATGGTATAGAGAGCGTGAACGATGCTATATCGGGAATAAAGAACGTGAAGTCGGTGGTGCCCGGTATGCTGAGGATGGACGACGTGAAGTCCATGCTCACGATGAGGAAGGAGGAGGTGAAGCTCGACGCGGGCGATCTCGTGGAGGTGATATCCGGGCCCTTCAAGGGTATGAAGGCGCGCGTGGTGAGGTTCGAGGAGGGGAAGAAGGAGGCCACGGTCACTCTGGTGGACGTGCCATACCAGTTACAGGTGACGGTGGACGCGAACTATCTGAGGAAGGTCCAGCAATAGTACGCCGAGTTCTGTGCCCATGGTGCGCATCCCGCTATAGTAGCGCGAGTTAGTCATGTGGCATGTCGCTTGTTGGGATTTTTCGGCGCCATGGGAGTCCTGATCGCGAATCATGTTGAGGTCCAACGTGGCACATACAGCAGAAATTCTATTGGCGGAGCAAATTATCCGTTATTTGGTGGCGTTCGAAAGCTATAAATTATTCCTTAGTGATTCTACGTCGATGTCTGGAGCTGAAATATTCAATGGGTTACTGGGGTATCTGTTCTGGATACTACTGCTCGTGGTTATGATACAGCCGTGGCTGTCAATCAGGTCGCTTCAACATGCTAGGCTGAGGATTATGGAGCTGATAGAGCGCAAATATGGTCACCGGGTGATAACCATGATTCACAGACAGGAGAAGATGGGGTTCTTGGGCTTTCCCGTGTATCGTTACATTGACATAGAGGACTCGGAGGCAGTGATAAGGGCGATCAGGAGCACGCCCCCCAACATACCTATAATGCTCGTGCTGCACACTCCCGGAGGTCTCGTGCTGGCCGCATCGCAGATAGCCAGGGCGCTCAAGTCGCACCCGGCGGAGAAAGTCGTCGTGGTGCCTCACTACGCCATGAGCGGCGGCACTTTGATAGCGCTGACTGCCGACAAGATAATCATGGATCAAAACGCGGTGCTCGGGCCACTGGATCCTCAGCTGGGAGGGCCCGGAGGATCATATCTGCCAGCCCCATCGATTCTGAAGGCGGTCGAGGTCAAGGGCAGGGATAAGGTCGATGATGAGACGCTTATACTCGCAGATGTGGCCGAGAAGTCGATGAAACAGGTCAAGGACCTCGTCATAGATCTGCTGAAGGATAAATTGGGCGAGGATGCAGCTTCCCGGATAGCGGACAGGTTGGTGAGCGGGTACTACACGCATGACTATCCGCTGACCGTGGATCAGCTCAGGGATATGGGCCTCAACGTTTCAACTGACGTGCCGCCCGAGGTCTATGAGCTCATGAACCTGTATCCGCAGGCGAGGACGAATAGGCCCGGCATAGAGTACTTACCATACCCAGTGACGCCCAAGTTCGCGCAGGGCGAGAGGAGGGAGTGATCCAGCGGCCGGATTACGTCAATCCGGCATCTCATCTCTCACTAAATTGTTATAAGGGCCCTTTGGCCGCCCGGGTTCATCATGGCCGAGAGAAAGACATTCTCATTCATAGTGGATGGTGGCCAAGCGACCGGTGGACCTCCCATAGGGCCAGCGCTCGGGCCACTCGGCGTAAACATAATGCAGATAGTTAAGAAAATAAACGAACTCACCGCGGATTTCCACGGAATGAAGGTACCGGTGAAGGTACATGTGGATCAGGATACGAAGGAGTTCGACGTCGAGGTGGGAGTACCTACCACCACCGCCCTGCTGGCGAAGGAGGCGGGAATCGAGAAGGGATCCTCGCAGGCCGGAAAGGAATTCGTCGGCAACGTGGCATTCGCGCGGGTTGTCAGCATAGCGAAGCTGAAGCAGCCCGAAATGAACGCCTCCAGCCTGAAGGCCGCCGTCAAGGAGGTCATAGGTACCTGCACTAGCATGGGGCTTAAGGTGGAGGGGAAGCCTCCCAAAGAGGTCATAAAGGAGGTCGACGAGGGCAAGTGGGACTCGGTGATAGGAGGATCAGTCAGCTGAGGTGATGGAAATGGAGAGGGACGAGATTCTCAGGTTGATCAGGGATGCGCGCGCGAAGGCCGGGAAGCGTCGGTTGAAGCAGTCGTTCGAGCTCTACATCGTGCTGGACGACAATAGGGTGAAGAAGGACGAGGTGCAGCTGAACGAGATAGTTACACTCCCTCACAGGTTCTCCGAGATCCCCAGGATAGCTGTCATAGCTGCCGGGGATTCCGCCGTCAAGGCGAAGGACGCCGGCGCCGACTCCGTGATTGCCCCGGAGGAGATCGACCGGCTGTCGACCAACAAGGGAGAGGTCAAGAGGCTCGTCAGGTCCTATGACTTCTTCATATCGGAGGCCAGCCTCATGTCCAGGGTGGGAAGGACCCTGGGCAAGTACCTTGGACCGAGGGGTAAGATGCCAGTTCCAGTTCCGGGCAGCGCACAGATGAGCTCGTCCATAGATCGCCTCAGGTCCAGCGTGAGGGTTCGTGCCAGGGGCCAGTTCTCCATATCCGCCAAGATAGGCGACGAGGGAATGAGCGACGAGGAAATCGCGGATAACGCAATGGCGGTCTTGGAGGCGGTGAAGAACAAGCTTCCCCAGGGCGAGAAGGCGATAAAGAAAGTAGTGGTGAAGACCACCATGGGGGAGCCGGTCGAGATGGCGGTGGTTGGCAGATGAGCGCCGCTGAGGCTGTTCGCGTCCACGGCGGGAGGAAGAAGGAGCTCTACGATAACATCCAGAGGCTCGCGAGGGAGTACTCCGTCATAGGAGTCTCCAGGCTCTACAAGGTCAAGGCATCTCTGATCAACCAGGTCAGGAAGCAGCTTCGCGGGAAGGTCGTAGTCCTAGGAATAAAGAACAGGCTGGCGCTCAAGGCGCTCAAGGAGGCGGGGCTCGAGAACGTGGATCAGCTGGAGCGCTACCTGACGAGCCAAGCAGTTCTCATGTTCACCAATATGAACCCATTCGAGCTCAGCATGGTGCTGGATAGATCTAAGATCGCGATGCCGGCCGCGGCCGGGGACGTCGCCACATCCAACATAGTAGTGCCCAGCGGTAACACCGGGATGCAGCCGGGTCCGATCCTGAGCTCCTTCAAACAGTTCAAGATTCCCACACGGATAGAGAGCGGCAGCATATTCGTCTCACAGGACACCGTGGTTGCCAAGGCGGGCGAGACGATTTCCGCGGACCTGGCGTCGCTGCTCTCTAAGCTGGGGCTCAAGCCGATAATGCGCGGCATACTGCTCGATGCGGCGTACTGGAGGGGTAGACTAGTGCCCGGAGAGGACCTCAGGGTGAACCCGCAGGAGTACGCCGATCAGTTGAAGGTCGCGCACGCGGATGCCGTTGCGCTTGCCCGCGGAATAGCGTATCCGACGCCGGAGGTGCTGCCCATCCTACTGCTCGAGGCGCACGCGGATGCCGTTGCGCTTGCCCGCGGTGCGGGCATACTGACGGATGAGACCGTGCCTGAGATACTGGCCCGCGCATCCGCCGAGGCGGAGACGCTCGCGGCCGCCCTCAAGTCAAAGGGATTCTAACCGCCTTCTATACGATCCTTCATAGTCAAATTATGGGCCTTCACGCGGATTTACGTGGATACATCTAACTGCTGGAGATTGAATATCATATCAGAGCTTGGAGGAGAGCACATCCATTAGACGAGGAATGGCGGGTTCCTCCAAACTTCCCGTGGCCGCTTCAGGTCCTCCTCCACCCCTCCCTCCAACGGCTGAGAGCGCCTCCTTCAGCAGCGCTCCCGCGTTCATACCAGAGCCCCGAGGAACGGCCAGTAGAACTTGGGTTTGTTCGCCGGGTGAGCCCGGCGATATGAGTAACAGGAATGCACCCGATCTCGTCGCCATCTCCACGGAATCCTCCAGAATTCCCTTGAACTCCAGTCCCCTGGATTCGATGACCCTGAGCTCCGCACCCGAGCGGGTCCTGAGCGTCGCTGGTCCCCTGAGGAGCGCTCTGGAGATGGATCTCTGGGCTGCACGCAGTGCATCCAAGCGCGAGATGAGCTCCAGTACGCGCATGGATAGAGTGTCGAGCTTCACGTTGAGTGCCTTCGCGGACAGGCCAGCCTCCCTGACGATTATAGAGTATGTCATGGCCGCTGCTGGTCCTGCGCTGAACCTCAGCTCGTAGCGTCCTCTCGAGAGGCTGTGCAGATCGCTGATGACTATTCCCCACGCCTCCAGCGTGTTCTGGACATGCCTCCTAGCGCACGCCGCCCAGTCATATCCCTCCACCTCCACGACGCGCACGGGGGGCGTTATCCTCTCCTCGTACGCCCTCAGCTCGGGAAACGTCCTTCTCGCGTCCTCCATGGAGTCGAATACATGCTCCACGACGCGCCTTCCCTCCATCATGATGGAGTTGGCCTCGGCCAGGGCCTCGGAAATAGAGCTCCAGGCGGGTTCATCACCCTCCAGCACTATCTTGCCCTGCCACCCATCCTGCTCCACCAACACAGGGAAGACTTTCACTCTCTTTGTGAGTGCCCTCATGAACACATGCTCCGCAGTGTGTGCCGCCGCCCGGGGATCCACCATCGACCAGTCGCGCTCTGGGCAATACCCAAGCTATAAAGAAATTTGGTTCATGCGCGGCGAAAACATCCTTTGTCCCAGGCCTGGGGATCTGACGGCTATATGGAGCGCTAGCCATTGCCCTTCAACATGGATGTGCCGGAGCAGCGAAGCACGAGCTTCGCCACTAGTAGCAGAGTAGCTCGAGACTTTTATGGGATGTTAGGGGTTTGGGGGAAGCAATGGCAGTAAAACTCCGGTTCTTCAGGGAGGAGATACGCGGATTTCCCCCAAGGCTTTATAAAGTGATGCTAATATGTGACGTCGATGCCCACCGTGGAGCTGAAGTTCCAAGCGTATGCGGATGGCGCGACGGCGCGGGCGTTGAAGGTCCTGTCCGACGCGGCGTGCGCGCTCTACAACGCCCTGCGGTCGGCGCTCATGGCGGGGGCCGCCCATCATGTCCGTGGAGCTTCGCCCTCTACCGCTTCCGATGGGGTGGCAATGTGGAGGTGGGACAATGAGCCGGGAAGCTCCGAGGCTTCAGCTGAGGAGTAGCTCACGAGTGCCCTGTTGACGAGAACTGGCATTGGACGG
>JAGDXL010000009.1 GCA_023256385.1 Nitrososphaerales archaeon | reverse complement strand
CCTGACGGGGGCGGAGCGGAAGGTCCCCGATGAACCCGTGAGGGGGCTGTATGATTATGATGCCGTGAAGCCCAAGCTCTACTACGCATATGATAGGTATGAAGATGCATACCTACCTATGTGTACGTAGGGTGAAACCCTGAGATCACAGAGTCACCCTGTTGGCCGAGTTCCGCAGACTCCTGTAGACCGACTCCGCCGCAAAGAGATCCTCCAGCGCAGTTCCGACTCCCTTGTAGAGAACTGTTCCGATGGGCGAGCTCAAATTCCCGCTCCTCGCCCTTCTCAGGAGCTCTGCAAGCGTCAATATTCTTTCACGCGCAGTGTCCATCGATTCCAGGGCGTTTCTTATCTCCGCCGACTCCGAGAGAGCCGCCTCGGTGTCCACCACTATCATGGAGCTACGCCTGACTGTCTCACGATCAACCTCGGTCGAGTTGACGTCGAGCCATCCTATGGATATTATCAGCCTATGCCTTCCATCCGCTAAAATATCTCCGTGGAACACGGGGCTCCGGGACGTGGTGGTGGCCACCACCAGGTCCGAGGAGATCACCAGATAGTCCGGATCCTCGGCCACAGAGGCCTCCAAGGACATATCACGGCGCAGGGCGCTCGCCAGTGCCTCCGCGCGAGCACCGTCCACGTCGTACGTCAGCGCCCTTACTATCCGGGACCCTAGGGCACTCCGGAGAGCTGCGGCGTGCGCCCTGGCCTGCAGCCCTGATCCGATGAATCCAACAGTCAAGGATCCCCCGCGTAATAGGTGCTTGGCGGCCACAGCGCTAGTCGCTCCAGTCCTGTAGGCTGTAAGAAGGGAACCATCAACGGCTGCGACGGGAACTCCAGTAGAGCTCTCAGCTAGGAGCACTATCGAGCTGGCCGTGGGCAGCCCGAGACCAGTGTTTCCAGGATATATTCCGATGTACTTGACGATCGAATAAGCCGCATCGTGGGCGGTCATGACCAGCATGGTACCTCTTCCGGTATCAGCTATAATCCGGGGCTCCGCGCGAGCGTCGTCCCTCAGGAACCCCTCCTCGATCGCCTCCACGATCCTTCCAATATCCACCTCCCGGGACAACGTATCCCTTGATATCATAGCTAGCTCCATCGCGTATTCATGCTTGCCACCCACGAATAAAGTACATCACGCTCCATGCTTGCGCGATTTAGATCTGACCCGCGCTGGTGATTCTAGGAGATATACCTCCAGATAGTATTCGTTTCTATTCAAAGGTAATGGTGCTTGGTTACACTCATAGGCGTCTGAGGACGATTCCGATTTTCCACGCATCACTAACTATATGGACCAGTTGGATTATAGATAGGAATATATAGCGAGTGATCCGCTGATGGCTTATGTCGCAGCAGGAGGAGAGGAGGCTGCAGTTGACGGGTGGCTCCACATACATAGTCTCGCTTCCGAAGTGGTGGATAAACAGCACTGGGCTTAGAAAGGGCGATGTGGTTATGCTGATACCGCAACCCGGGGGCGGCCTACTGGTCTCGCCCATCTCGGGGGCATACAAGGAGAGGCGGATAGGAGTGCTCGAGGCAGCGCCACTCGAGGAACACGATGATGTGGTCAGGAAGTTCTTGGCAATGTATCTTGCAGGCTATGATGCGATAGAGGTGCGCTTCAAGGGGGAGATGGTCGAGCTCCGGTCATATTTGAAGGGGGTGATAAGGCGCAAGCTGATAGGCGTTGAGGTGATAGAAGAGTCCCAGGACTCAATGGTGGCCCGCTGCCTTCTGCGCTACTCGGAGCTCCCCCTGAAGTCAATAATCGAGCGCATGCGCATACTCTCATCGCTCATGATGCAGGACGCCCTCAGGGCAATAATTGAGGGCGATCTATCCCTCGCGCAGGACGTCGCATCCAGGGATGACGACATAGATAGGCTGTACTTTCTATCAATTCGTCAGCTCAAGGCAGCTATATCAAATCCCGCTGTCGCGGGCGAGATAGGGCTCAGGAGCCTGAGGGAGGCCTTGGGCTACCGGCTCATATCTAAGAGCCTGGAGAGAATAGCGGACCACGCGACCAGTATGGCGCAGGTGTCTCCGCTCATAGGTAAGTTTCCACAGCAGCTTTCGGGCGAGCTCTCCGAGTTCGGCGCAATATCGCTTAACGTAGTGGAGGACGCCGTCAGAGCTCTGGTCTCCATGGATGAGCGCACGGCGTTGCGTGCGATCTCCCTCGCGCAGGACGTCGTGAAATACGAGGAGAGGTTGACCAAGGAGGTTTTCGACCTCGGCGCCACCGCAATCGTCGTGGCCGGGATAAAGCTCATGCTCGAGTCGGTCAGGAGAATTGCGGAGTACGGATCTGACATTGCGGAGGTCGTGATCAATATGATATCTGACAGGTCGATGGAGGAACCCTCCGGCGACCGATTTACATCCATGTAGAAACTTCAATAACGTAGTGTCCTCGGCGCGCTTATCGCATGTACCTTTGCATATTTTCTGATTTTATTTAATTATAACGGGAGATCTCATGGCTGAATTTCGCGTACAATGTTTATTATAGCCTATTCCTAACTCAGTCCGGTGTCAGCTTGTCCGGACACAGGCGCCTTCTGGATCTGAGAGAGGGCGACTCCCTGTTTCTCCTTGGCAACGAGGCGGTGGCCAGGGGGCTGCTCGAGGCCGGCGTCGGGTTTGCGGCTACCTATCCTGGGACCCCCTCCAGCGAGGTGGGTGAAGTCCTGAACGACATCGCGCAGGAGGCCGGGATGTACTTCGAGTTCTCGGTCAATGAGAAGGTTGCGCTGGAGGGTGCTGCGGCCGCCTCCATGTCCGGGGTTCGTTCATTCGCGTTCATGAAGCACGTCGGGATGAACGTTGCCTCGGATGCGTTCATGAGCTTGGGCTACACAGGCGTCCGCGGAGGGCTCGTCGTGATGTCCGCGGACGATCCATCCATGTACTCCTCGCAGAACGAGCAGGACAACAGGCACTACGCGGAGATGGCCTGGGTACCGCTGGTGGAGCCCTCGAATCCCCAAGAGGCGAAGGACTTCCTAGTGCATGCCTTCGAGCTCTCGGAGCGTCGCGGCGTCCCCGTGCTCTTCAGGACCACGACCAGGGTGAGCCACATGAGGGGCGTCGTGCGCGCTGGGCCCAGGAGACAGTCCAGCGCGAAGGGATCCTTCAAGAAGGATCCGTGGCACCTCTCACTGCTCCCCGCGGTCGCACGCCGGTTGAAGGACGAACTGCTCAGCAAGTACGAGGTGCTCAGGAAGGACGCGGACTCCTCGCCGCTTAACGTGATCATCGGCGGAGGGAGCGAGGTAGGCGCGATCACCTCCAGTGCTGCGTACAACTCGCTCATGGACGCACTGCCCGATCTGGAGGTAAAGGTGGACGTGCTGAAGCTGGGCATGTCCAATCCGTTCCCCGAGGGGCTTGTGGGATCGTTCATCAGCAGCCACAAGACCGTGCTGATCGTCGAGGAGCTGGATCCCTTCCTGGAGCTCAGGACGAGGGCCTTGGCGCAGATGCTCGGGATAGGCACTCGCGTCATCGGCAAGATGGACGGGTACTTCCCATCTGCGTACGAGTATACACCGAGCATCGTCAGGCGCTCCATTGCGCGTGCCCTAGGAATCCGCGTTGCGGACACTGAGCCAGTGGATCTAGGCGTTGAACTTCCCCCGAGGCCGCCCGTCATGTGCCCCGGCTGTCCTCACAGGGCAACATACTACGCGGTGGCGCTCGCCCTCAGGCAACTCAAGCTCAAGGCCACCATTTTCCCGAACGACATAGGATGCTACGGGATGGGCTTCTATAAGCCGTTCGAGATGGGGGACATGACCCTCTGCATGGGATCCTCGATAGGCACTGCGAACGGCTTCTCACAGGTGACCGATCAACCGGTCATAGCATTCATAGGGGATTCCACATTCTTCCATGCCGGGCTACCCGCGCTCGTGAACGCGGTCCACAACAACCGTCACTTCCTCTTGGTGATAATGGACAACAGTACGACTGCGATGACGGGGTTCGAGCCTCCACCCAACGTCCCATACGAGGCTGGGGGAAGGCCCGCCACTCCAATATCCATAGAAAACGTTGCATCGGCGATCGGCGTCAAATACGTCAAGGTCGTCGATCCGTACGACCTGAGGGGGACGCTGGCTGCGGTCAAGGAGGCCCTGGGCTACAGCGGCGTCTCCGTGGTAATAGCTAGGAGGGAGTGCGCGCTGCTGCGCGACGCGGAGATTCGCAGGAGCGGGGAGAAGATACCAGTCTACGAGGTGGATCAGGAGAAGTGCGCGGGATGCCTCAACTGTGTTCAGGACTTCTCCTGCCCCTCATTCTACGCGAACGATAAGGGCCTCGCGGAGATAGATGCGGAGCTCTGCGATGGATGCGGGGTCTGCGTTCAGAGGCTCGTGTGTCCGCCGGCCGCCATACACGAATCGAAGGAGGGGAGGGATTGACCCAGAGTTCGATTGGAAGTAGGGAAAGACTGAACATAGTGATAACTGGAGTGGGCGGACAAGGCAACGTCACCGCGGGCATCATAATGGGGGAGGCCGTCCGCTTGGCAGGACTGAACGCCGTAATGTCGGAGATCCACGGGCTTGCGCAGAGGGGCGGAGTTGTCTCGGTTGACTTTAGAATAGGTGATGTCTATGGTCCCATAATACCGGATGGGCAGGTGGATCTGGTGCTTGGGTTCGAGCTTCTCGAATCCTACAGGGCTCTTTCCCGCGCCCGTCCCGGAACCACAATGATAACCAGCACGGAGAGAATAGTGCCGTCCAGCGTCAACGTCGGCGATGCCAAATATCCGGATCTGGCGGTGCTCAGGGAACGCGCTCTCTCCCGCGGGATCAGGATCTACGAGGTGGATGCACCTTCAATAGCCCTCGCCATAGGATCGAAACTCTCCTCGAACATGATAATGGTGGGCGCGGCCTACGGCGCTGGCTTCCTCCCCGTGCACATTGATAACATAAAGGACGCGATAAGATTGCACTTCAGGGAGTCCCTGTGGGACGTGAACTTCAGGGCTGTAGAGGCCGGCGCGCAGGAGATCCGTCGCGTGGCATCGACGATGTAGTGCTGTTCATCTACCTCAAGCACTGCCCTCTGCTTTGCTCTGTCCCGCCCCTGCGGGACTTTCCATCTCGCTGGCAGTCGCCGTTGCCGCCTCGGATCCCTTCCGGAGCTCCGAGTAGAATTCCCTGAACGCCTTATCCGTGGAGCTCGTTATCCAGTGCATCAATGCGTGCCTCTCGAAGCGCTCGCTCCTCACGCGTTGACCGCATATAGCGCACGTCACGTATTCTGGTCCATGTCTTCCTGTCAACTAACCCTTCACCACCCCCAGAGGCCTCAGCCGAACTGCCTTTTTAGCTAATCCCGCGAAGTGGGTGGCATCTGCCACGGCGTCGACGTCCTTGTAAGCATCCGGTGCCTCCTCCACCACCGTCTCCTTGCTCGATGCCTTGATCAGTATGCCTCCGCTCTCGAGTTCCTCCACCAGATCTCCATAACGATGCCTTCTCTTAGCGGCCGCCCTACTCATGAAGCGCCCCGCACCGTGCGCGGCGCTGCCGAAGCTCCTATCCATGCTGGTCCGGAGGCCCACCATCACCCAACTGCCGGTTCCCATGCTGCCAGGTATCAGGACGGGTTGTCCCACATCCCTGTAGTCAGGCGGTACCTGCTCCGAGCCGGGCGGAAATGAGCGCGTCGCACCCTTCCTGTGCACGTAGACCTTCCTGTGCACACCTTCAATCTCATGTTCTTCCAGCTTCACTATATTATGCGCCACATCGTAGACAAGCTCCAGCCCGAGCGACTCCGAATCTCTTCCGTAGACCTTCTCGAACGCCTCCCTGACCCAGTGCGTTATCATCTGTCTGTTGGCCCACGCGAAGTTCGCTGCGCTGGCCATTGCACCTAGGTAGTCCTGGACCTCCTTGGCGCTGACGGGGCCGTACGCCAGCTCCCTGTCAGGTAGCTTGATGCCCTCCCTGGCCATCACGCGCTCCATTATCCTCAGGTAATCACTGCACACCTGATGACCGTATCCCCTGCTCCCCGTGTGTATGAGCACCATCACCTGTCCCGGTTCCCTTATCCCCATGGCGCGTGCCGCCCGTTCATCCTCAATGCGATCCACGACCTCAAGCTCTAGGAAGTGATTGCCGCTCCCCAGGGTGCCCAGCTGCTCAGCCCCCCTCTTCTTGGCGATGTCGCTCACCTTGCCCGGATCTGCCCATGGAATCCTACCTCCCTCCTCCGCGTGTTCCAGGTCCCGCTCCCATCCATATCCATGCTCCACTGCCCATCTCATACCCAGTCTGGCTACGTCGTCAAGCTCATGCGTTGATACGCGGATTATTCCCTCGCTCCCGACGCCGCTCGGCACAAGTTTGTATATCTGGTCCAGTAGCTCCCTCAGCCTCGGCTTCACATCCTCTACGGTGAGATTTGTCCTGAGCAACCTGACTCCGCAGTTTATATCGTATCCTACCCCACCTGGGCTCACGGCGCCCTCCTCAGCATCCACGGCCGCCACTCCCCCAACCGGGAATCCATAGCCCTCATGTGCATCAGGCAGGACTATTGCCCACTTCTGTATACCCATCATAGTGCTGACGTTCACCGCCTGCAGGAGAGTCCTATCGCCGCGCATTTTCTCTAGGAGCGCTTCTGACGCATAGATGCGCACTGGAACCTTCATGTCCTCCCTGGTATCCTTGGGTATCTCCCACGTGTAGGGGTCTATCATCCTAGGTCTCAGCTCTCCGGACAATCTGGAGAATGATCCCGTGGACCCTCTTTATAGTTCTTTATCAGACCTTTGTGGCTACGAAATCCCATGGCCGGTCGGTTCATTTAAGCCTCCGCGATGTCAGGGTCGTGCCGAAGGAGCGCGTATCCCAAGATATGAGTCGTGAGGAGGAGCTCCTTCCGGCTCCGATCCGAAATCCTTTAGATCAATTTATATGTAAATTTACATCACGTAACGCATCACTAGATCGAGCGGTTCTCCGTGCAGGATGGTGATGCGTTTGATCTGACGTAGGCTCCGCTCGGACCTCAACGGCGCGCCCAACATTCTGAGGCGCGCCTCCGGCACGCTCATCAACGGGAGACTCAAAAGTTTACCATCCATCACTGATCATGGCGTAGTCGTGCCGAAGGATAATGCAGCCCCACAAGGGAAGGTAATACCAGGGTCCCATAAATGAACATGATCGCCAGAGATGGGAAATATGACATAACAGTTTGCGAACAGGCAGATTGATGAGTATATTACCACTACCACATAATGAAGTCTAGGCTGGGTCCTGCTGAAATCATGCGCCGGTACGGTGCTGTGTAAATTAGCAGCGGGTACGCAAGTGATCAATGGACCAAGTTGCACGCATCGGGGGATGCCGTAGAGTTTCACTGCTATGCATACGCGGGAACTTTATTTAAGGCCCGATCCACTGGCGCCACATGGAGCCCCAGGTCGAGCTGCGGTCAGTGCCTGATGGAAAGTTCTCCGCATGTGGGGACTCCGTTGGGTGGTTAGTAGAAAGGGGATACGGATATGCGCCCGAGCATGGTAACTCAGGTTGCCGCACACTGGAGGTATACGAGGCGTTGTACCTGCTGGAGAGAGGAGACGCAATAGCCTTGGGACCGGATGGATCGAGGCTGGAGTCGCTCGACTTAATGAGACTTGGGGCAAGGCGCGACGATGGGTTCCTGACGAAGTACATAGTATACCGGGACCTCAGGAACCGGGGTTATGTGGTCCGCGAGGGTTACGGAATAGGGAATGACCTCAGGGTTTACCGTCGCGGTGAGTACGGACGGGAGGACGCCAGATATCTAGTGATGGCGCTCGAGGAGGGCGGCCGCATGCCTGCCTCTAGGCTGACGAGGAACTATCTGAGGGCTCTTAACCTTGGGAAGGATCTTATATTGGCGGTCGTGGAGAGCCGCGGTGACGTGGTCTATTATTCCATAGCGCAATTCAACGTCAGAGGGATGCCGTAGGATGAGGCCAAGGGCGCTCGTCGAGATACTCAGGCCGGTCAACGACGTCATGATAGGGATAGCCGTTATAGCAGGTTATCTGGTGGGAGGGGGCCGTGCGCCGTTGCCAGCGCTCGAGGGCTTCTTGACGGGCTTCCTGATATCCGGGTACTCCATGGTGATCAACGACATATTCGACGTGCACGTCGACATACTCAATCACAGGATGAGGCCGCTCGTCAGGGGCGACTTGAGCATCCGCGGCGCGTGGGCGCTGGCTCTGTCGGCGCTCGCGCTTGGCATGGTAGCCTCAGCTCTCGCCGGGGTTGCCACGCTAGTGATAGCCGCGATATTCTCCGCGCTCGCTTTCCTTTACAGCGCCAAGCTGAAGAGGATGGGCTTGGCCGGCAATATATTGGTAGCGCTCTCCATGGCAATACCATTCCTATATGGGGGGGTGATGGGCGGCATAAACTATCTCCTAGTGTTCGTGATGTTCTCCACCTCATTTCTGACCGGCCTCTCGAGGGAGGTGCTCAAGGCGATAGCGGACGTCAAGGGCGACGCCGCCTCCGGGATTCGTAGCTTAC
The DNA here is from genome assembly GCA_023256385.1 of Nitrososphaerales archaeon. GTDB lineage: Archaea > Thermoproteota > Nitrososphaeria > Conexivisphaerales > Conexivisphaeraceae > Conexivisphaera. The sequence continues at coordinate 1,675 of JAGDXL010000009.1, read as the reverse complement.
CGGCGACCGCTGGCGTGGAGATCTCAGCGATTCTCTCGGCGGCGCTGATAGCTTTGGCCGTGCCAATAGCGTACATACCGGTGATCGCCGGCCTCCATAGTCCATGGTACGTGTCCGGGGTCAGCGTCGCGTCGCTGATCTTCATCCTGATGGCTATTGATATTTCCAGGTTGCGCGATCCCCAGAGGGCCTACGTTATGAAGAGGAGGATGCTTATACCGATGGCCATAGGGCTTATAACATACGTAGTGCAGGGTCTACTGTTAACTTGATCTGGACGGAGGAGCTTCGGCCCAAGAGGGCCGAGGAGATGGTGGGCAACGAGGACGCCAGAGCGCTCTTTATCAGATGGCTTAGGAGCTGGGCGCCGGGAACTAGGCCATCCCTCCTCCTGGGTCCTCCCGGCACGGGAAAGACAACGCTGGTGCACGCTGCGGCCGAGGAGCTTGGATATGACGTGTTGGAGTTGAACGCAAGCGACTATCGTACCAAGGACATGCTGGAGAAGCGGCTCAAGCCCGCAATGGGCGGCCTCACAGTCTTTGGCTCCAAGATACTGGTTTTCCTCGACGAAGTGGACGGCCTCTACGGGAGGTCAGACTATGGAGGGGCTGAGTACCTCCTCTCACTGATCTCATCGATCACGGTGCCGCTGGCCATGGCGGCCAATCGCGATGACGTCGGTTACATGCCGGACGTGGAGAAGGCATCGCTCGTCATAAGGTTCAGGCGCGTCCCAGCTAGGTTGGTGGAGCTCTACTTGCGGTACCTCCTGAGGCAGAAGAATGCATCTCTCCCGGACGACGTGCTGGAGGATGTGGTCAGGTACTCGAGGGGCGACGTGAGGGCTGCGGTGAACGCGTTGGAGTCGGCCGTCTACTCCGGGTCATTTGAGGGCGGCTATCGGGATGTGAAGCTAACGCTGAAGGACGCGATATCCGAGGCGGCGTCATCGCGTTCCGTGGACGTGGCCTATGCAAGGCTCAGGGCGGCCGATGCGCAGCCCAGGGACAAAATAGCGGCGGTCTACGCATCCCTCTCAATGGGTTACACAGGCGATCCTAGAAGGTTCGTCCCGTCCATGAGGGCGCTCTCCGACGCCGATATTCTGTACTCAAGGATCATGCGGACGCAGAACTGGAAGCTGCTCAGGTATTTGGATTACATGCTGGCCGAAAGCCTTGCCGGCACGTTCGTCGCATACTCGGAATATGACGCGCCATATGAGATCTCGTCGAGAGCCTGGGGCGATGGGCGTGTCCTGAAGAAACTCATCGCTTACATGGCTCGCTCCCTTCACATGTCGACCGGCGAATTCGCAGCATACACGTTCGACGCGTTCGTGCTCTCAGTTGCTGGGCATGAAGAGGTTCTCAGGAGGATTGCCCAGTTAATCGATGAAGATTATGATTCGTTCAAGGAGTTCATCGAGGGGGAAAAAGCCCGGATCCTGGGGCTTGAGGCACCTAAGAGCAGTACGCGGGAGAGGCAGCGCCGCGGCAGACGTAGCGGTAGATAGTTATGGCTCAGGCAGATGATCATGGAGGGTCACATTACGCTAAGCTGCTGGCGGGCAAATTCTCAGGCGAATGGCGGGCCCGGGGGGATTCGAACCCCTGGCCTACGGCTTAGGAGGCCGCCGCTCTATCCTGGCTGAGCTACGGGGCCATTGGAG
>JAGDXL010000015.1:9684-53905 GCA_023256385.1 Nitrososphaerales archaeon | reverse complement strand
CCTTGTACACCTCTGAATCCGCCGACCGCAGGGCGTTGTAGAGCGCGCACGCCGCATCCAGCCGGGCCTTCAACGCCCGCGCCGTCGTGTTATCTGCGTATGCGCGGAACTTCAGCCCCACGGTGGGCATCGACGTCACATGCTCACATCCCTTTATAAAACCTTGGGGGGAAGTCCGCGTATCTCCTCTCTGAACGGCACCCATGTGGACGGTATTTAAGCTAGACTGGTCTAATCACATCACCTCCTTCCGTTCCTCCTTCCGACTCCCGAGCGCGGGCAGCAAGGTGCTTCGGGGGCTGCCGCGGGCACCATAACATTATCAGGATATTAATGATAAGAAGCGCCTGTCCTCCTCGGAGGGCACCCACAACCGCGCCAACGCGCCGCACCATATGTGATGCGCGCCCATCCCATCAGCCTCGGCAAGTAGCCCGTCGACGGGCGCCCTGCGCCTGCCACTGACTAGGTAGCTGCCGCCTATCCCCGACTTTATCCTGACTATCAACAGTTGGTCTCCCTCGACAATCGGAAACGTGGCCGACTTGAGGAACACCTCGGCAGGCGTAGCGCTGGATACATCTAAGTCGTCGACGACGATTGCCCTAGCGCCCTTAGACGCGGACTTCCTTGCCTGAGAAATCCAACGTGAGATGGACTTGGAGGCCTCGACCAGTGATCTTATACCCTCGCGGACAACCTCAGGATACGCTGAGAGGGAGTCCGAGAGCGCCCGCTGCGGGCCATCCCTGAGGGCCAGCATCTCCTCGAGCAGGGAGAGGTCGCTTAGGTCGGACAGCACGCCGGCGCTGGGACGAAGGCCTATCCTCCTGGAGAAAACTCTCCCGAATAGATCCTGCGGAAGCACGCCGGACATGTAGGACCTGAGCGCCGAGGCGAGGTCGCGCTTGCTCTCTATTTCATCGAGCGTGGGGCAGCGCTCCCTGCAGACTCCGGCATCCCTAAGTCCCTCGGAGATCGAAGGCACATCGCCGATCATGAACGCGAGGTTGGGGTAGAGCGTCAGGTGAATCGACTCGTCTATCGGGAGGAACATGCGCAGTGTGGACATCAGGGTCTCGGGCGATGCGTCTAGTAGGTCACCCCCCCTGGATATTACGCTGGTCGTTACCTCATCGCAGGGCGCGTCTGATAGGTAGCATCTGGTGGCATAATATCCCACGACCGATCTTATCAGCTGAAGCGGTGAGCCGTCGCCGAACGCGTTCAGCGCGGATAGCGCCGCGGACGCGGGGCCAGGCACCGTCTGCTCCCTTCTCTGCGCATATTCGCCGGGCTCCACCAACATGATATCCTTTATGCCGAGCGCGGCCGGCTCGCCCTTCACGAGTAACCCTATCACGAGCAGGAGATCCTCCTCGAAGACCTCGTTCCTCACCTTTGACAGGTCGAGCACCAGGTTATAGGGACGGGCCACTGCCCGGATGCCGAGCCTGCGGGATGCGGCGAGCACTATTGAGGCCGCAGACACGCTGTCGAGGTCGGCGTTGTACAGGATCCTGAGTGATCCTCCTCTGGACGCTACACGACGCAGTTTATCTAGGCCCTCTCCGGTTCCCACGTTCAACCGCTCTACGCGAGCTGTGCAACTACTGCCTTATATTGCCAATTGTTGGGTATGACGCCCTTCCTCTTGTAGTAGTTGGCCAGCCTGTATATGCTCGCCTCCACCAGCTCGAGGGCATGTTTGCTCTTTCTGTCGGAGTGAAACGTGTTAAGATGGTCCATTATCCTGCGCGCCTTCCTGAGAAGGTTGTTCAGGTCCTCCGGGATGGGCGGCGCCACGTTGCCCTCCCTGAGCACGTCGACCACCGACTTTCCTATCAGCTTCTTCACGCTGGGTATCCCATACTCGTCCCTCAGCCTCTCGCCTATTATGCTGGGGGGAAGGCCTTCGTGCGCCATCTTGACTATGAGGTCCTCGACGTCCTTCTGGGACATAGTTATCCAGGATGTCGACTTGAGAGCGGGCGGTCTAGTGGAGTGCGACTTTCCCCTTTTGTGAGAGTGAGTCCTGGCCAACCCTGAATGAGCCCTCGGGGACTACTTATAAGGTTTGTGCGCTGCGCCCAAGATCATATGCCTCCAGCCACCGCAGAAGCCTCGAGATGGCTGTTCCCCTGTGCGAGATCCACGACTTCTCCTCGAGTTCCATCTCCGCGAAAGTCCTAGAATATCCAGCCGGGATGAAGACCGGATCGAAGCCGAAACCGCCGGAGCCGGCCGGCTCCTCAGCTATCACGCCGTAGACGCGCCCAGTGAACACCCTTATGTTACCGCGCGCGTCAGTGTACGCGATCGCCGACTCGAAATATGCGCTGCGATCCTCGGCGCCCTCCATCAACCTCAACAGCCCCACATAGCCTATTGTCGAGTAGACGTATGAGGAATAGGGGCCCGGAAATCCGTTGAGCGATGAGATGAATAGCCCGCTGTCCTCCACGATGGATCCCGGAAGTCCGGCCGAGCGCGCGGCGAACAAAACCACCTCCTCCAGCTTGTCGGACTGCACTTCGAGCTTTTGGGCACCCTCGCATAGGGCAAGCGTCCAGCCCATGGATCCAGCCACCACGGACATCTCGCGCAGTTTGTGCGGATTGCTGCTCAGTAGACAGAGCGTCCTCCGCACGCCGCTCGCGCTGCTGGGGCTCTGGCTCATGCTCCTCTGTACCTCCCGGAGGACTCCAGCCTCCTCAACCACCTGATGACCTCGGAGCTGCCATCGAAGGCGCCGGAGTAGCCTGACATGAGCAACTGCACCGCCTCCTCCGACAAATCACTGTGATAGCTTTCAAGCGCCTCCTTTATGACGTGGAGATCTGATGCCAGGTCCTGAGGCGCGCGAGATCTGAAGGAGAGCCCGAAATCTATCGCGTACAGGACCTTTCCGGAGAGTATGAAGTTCGACGTGGTGGGATCCCCGTGCACTATGCCGCCCGAGTGCAGCCTGCCGAGGTGCTGCCCGACGACCCCCAGCAGGTCCACGCGGCGCCCGGATTCGAGCAGCTCCTTCAACCTGAATCCCTGTATCATTTCCATTATTATCTCTGCATTGACGGGATCCACGAAGTACACGAGAGGTGTCGGCACCCCCGAGAGCTTGGCCTCGTGAAGGATCTCCGCCTCCCTTACGGTGCGATGGTAGCGGACGCGTGCGTCCAGCGCAGGATTTAGGTATTCCTTGGGCAGACGCCTCTTGAGTATCACGCGCACACCCATCCACTCGGCCTCCAATATGTCCGCCTCCGCACCTCTGGCGATCATGCGGAGCTCCTTGATTTCTATCGGTCTATCCATGGCAAAGTCACCTCGTCGAGCCTCCATCTCTGGATCACCCTAGAGGCGCGGGGGTCCACTGAGAGGCCGTGGGAATAATGCAGCATGCCGGTCCAAGCTATCTGGGCGCCGCAGTCCCCGGAGTAGCGCGGCGGAACGAGCTCGAGACGTGCACCCTGACGGCGGGCCACGGACTCTAGCATCGCCCGAAGCCTCGAGTTAGCAGCGACGCCGCCAACCACCATGAGCTCACCGCTGCCGGAGAACGCCAGCGCCCTCTCGGACACCTCGCAGAGCATGGCAAATGCCGTTTCCTGGACGCTGAAGGCGACGTCCTCCCTCCGTGCGCCCGAGGCTATGTATCGCTTTGCGGCAGTCAGCATTCCAGAGAACGAGAGATCATTCCCCCTTATCACGTAAGGAAGATCGAGCAGCCTAGATCCACCACCCGCGAGCGATTCGATTTCGGGGCCGGCCGGGCTTGGCAATCCCATGTACCTGCCGAGCTGATCCAGGAGCTGGCCGACGGTCACGTCTAAAGTCTCCCCGAAGACGCGCCAACGGGAGCGACGAGGAAGTAGGATCATCGTGTGACCGCCGGAAACTAGGAGAGACACTGGGCGTGAAGCGCCCGTGAGCAGCCTCCCCAGCTCGAGATGGCCTATTGCATGATGCACCGGAACCAGCGGCTTCGAGTAGTATGCAGCAAGTGCCCTAGCGACCACGGCACCCACGCGCAGCGCCGGGCCCAGACCGGGCCCGGCGGAGTACGCCACGCAGTCGACATCATCCATGTGCAGCGATGCGCTGCGGAGGGCTGACGCCACCAGCTCTGGCGCCTTGGCTGCGTGATGCCTGGAGGCCTCGCGGGGGTGTATACCGGAACCCGGCGGAGGCCGGTAGGTGGATCTGACGTCCGACAGTATTTTTCCGTCGCCGGTGACCACTGATGCCCCGAACGTGTGAGCAGTGCTCTCTATGCCCAGACATGCCATCATGGCTGATCCATCTCCATCCATTTCCGCGCTGCTCATCTAGCGACGCCGCGTGCTTATAGCTCTGTGGCCTCTCAGGAACGCGCCAGACATCGCGAATGTGATGGACGAACCGCTTGGCCGGCAAGTTCTGCTGGCAAAGAACTATAAAATAGCAGGCGCTTCGACGTGCATATGTTGAAGGGCGGCGCCAGACATCGCCTCAAGGTTGACGTCAGCCTCTACCTGCACGCGACCGAGGATGAGGATAAGGTCTTGGACAGCTTGGACAGGATCTTGGGAATAGGGCGCGACGAAGTGGTGATGGACAGGACCAGCGGACACCATGGAAATCCGGTGATCATCGTCAGGGCAACGCTGGTAGACGAGGAAGCGGTCGAGGTGTTACGTGAGCTGGTGGCGCATATGGACGACGTGGAAAGGGAGAGGTTGAACCGCTCACTGGAGGACATAATAGATGAGAGGGGGAGGATCTACATAAGACTCGATAAACAGGGGCTGGTGCTGGGAAAGGTTAGGATCGGGCGCAAGGATCCGGTGGAGCTAGTGGTCTCCTCCGGCGTAAGGAAGGAGGAACCGGCCTTCAGGCTGGCGGAGATCCTGGGCACTGCAAAGGGCAAAGGAGACGCGAGTTGATGCCAATAGATGCGTATGTCGAGCTCAGGGAGGGATGCGAGGATCTGGTAACGTCCCTCCAGGGCTTGGGATTCAGGCTCGCACTGGCGAGGAGATTGCCGGGCTGCAGCACCAGGTTGAGCGCGGTGGGCAGGCTGAGGCTCTCCGAGTACTCGGAGATGGGCCCTGGGCTTAGGCTGTCCGAGTTCGGCGTGGATGTCGACCTCTCTGAGGTGCTGCTGGTCAGTCTGACGGGGCTGGACCTGCGGAAGCTGAAGGATGCCATGAGCAGGCATCCCAACGTCGTGAGGGCGATCGTGGTGAAGTTCAGCGAGATCAGGGAGCTGCGCAGGAGGGGCTCATTGGATCTCCGGTTGCTCCGGTCGCTCTTCCAGCTGGCGCTGGATCGCCACGCACCGCTCCTGATGGGATCCGGCGCCGGACATCCGGAGGAGCTACTGAGCCCCCGGGCCTTGTACAGCCCGCTCATCACGCTGGCTGGGAACTTCTGGAGGATGAGCGACTACCGGAGGGTGGAGACGTATCTCTACGAATCGGCGGTGATGAGGATTGACGGTGAATCTCGCCTTTAAAGACGGAGAGGGGGTCGGCTGATTGCGCGGGGGAATAACCCGGTACATAGAGGTGGCGGGATGCGCCGGACACGAGAATGAAGCGCTTCCCGAAATATCGCGCAACCTGAGGTGGCTCCTCGGGGCGGTCGGCGAGTCCCAGATTAGGCTCAGGATGGAGAAGATCGCGGGAAGATGCGTGCTCCGTGTCGACATGGCGCGCGGCAGCCTACTGGACGCGGTGATACTTGCAATATCGCTATCCAGCGCAGGTGAAGTTTACCTGACGCCGATCAAGTCCTCCGGAACGCTTCGCGGCCTATGGAAATCGGCCGCCGGCGTACCAGCGCCAAACGGAGCTACAAGACATGCCAAGGGTTCAGGACGCTGAAACGCTAAAGGGTTAAATGTGTGGAACGTAGTTGGAGCCCGGGGGATGAGGGTAACCGTCCCAGTCTGATCAATGATGTGCTCGCGACGAACCGACCCCATTAGGATTGCGCGTTGTGCCTGGAGTATAGTAGACCTATTGCCTCCTTCAGCACATCTATGCTTTTCAGATATTCGTTTAAATCTATACGCTCATGATTTGTGTGGGACATCTTAGGATCGCCGGGGCCGTAGGTGGCCGCGGGCACGCTGAGTGAGAACCCGAGTATGTTCATGTCGCCCGTTCCAGTCTTCCTGACCAGCTGCGCGCTGTTGCCCGTCACCTTACGTATAGCAGCGGAGAGTGCACTGACCAAGGGATTCGACTTGTCCACCAGGAATGCCTCGGTTATCTCCTCCGGCACCACCTGCACGTCCACGCCATGCTCAGTGGAATCGACGTAGCCCTTGACTATGGCGAGTAGATCGTTGACCACCTTGTAGGACCTGAGCCTCGGCGGCACCCTTATGTCGAGCGTGAAGGAGCAGTTCGGAGGAGCTACATTGGTGGCCACGCCGGCCTGGATCATGGTGACGCACATTGTCAGAGAATCAAATGGGCCGCTTCCCCCCTCCCTAGACACGTATCCGCGCACCTCATTTATTATGTCCAAGGAATGCATGAATGCGCTCTTACCAAGCCAGGGTGAGCTAGCATGGAACCCCTCAGTCTCCACGTTCACGCGGAGTTGCACGCGGCCCTTGTATCCCACGGTTATCTGATGTATGCCACTCGGCTCCCCCAGCAGGGCGTAATCGACGCCCAGGTTGCTCCTGGCTAGATGTTTTGCGCCGCTGCCCCTGCCCTCCTCGTCGACGACTGCCGCCACGATTATCTCGCCCTCGTACCCACTCGCCCTCAGGGAATGTGCCGCCAGTATCATCGCGGCCAATGGTCCCTTAGCATCGACCGATCCGCGACCCAGCAGGTAGCCGTCCTCAACTCTCACAGGAAGCCTGCCCGGGACCGTGTCCATGTGGCCGCAGAGCAGGACTGAGGGACGCTTCCCCCTATAGGTTCCTATGACGTTTCCCACGTCATCCAGTTTCACATCGTCGAACGCGAAATCGGACGCCATCTTCTCATACAGATACTTGGATATCCTGGCCTCGCGCCCCGACGGAGAATAGATGTTTACCATGTCCACGAGGAATTTTACCTCTTCACGGTTCTCCAAACTCATGACAATTACCTCTTCGCCTGGCTCGCGACGTACTCTATCATGTGGCCCGCAATATCTATGCCGGTCACCTTGACGCTGTTCCTGAATTCCGGATTGTGGTTGACCTCGTGCACCAGAAGCCCGTCATCCGTCTCCATCGCGTCCACGCCCAGCACGCCGCCGCCCACGGCCTGTGCCGCCCTCAGGGAGATGTCCTCCAGCTCGCGGGTGACCTCACAGGGCTCGGCCCTTCCTCCCCTGGCCGTGTTGGTCCTCCAGTCGTCGGGCGGCTGATAACGGTATATCGCGGCGACCACGCGATCGCCCACCACGAAAGTCCTTATGTCCCTGGGCGGCCTCCTCACGTATTCCTGCAGATAGTACACCTGGTGGATGGGGCCCATTTCCTCGCGGTCCTCGAAGACCGCCTGGGCCGCAGCCCTGGAGTCCAGGAGTGCGACGAGCCTGCCCCAGCTGCCCATGACCGGCTTGAGTACCGCGGTTCCTCCCAGCTCGGAGTACGCCTCCATGGCGCCGTCCCTCGAGAATGCGACGAGCGTCCTGGGCGTGGGCACTTTGGACCGCACGAGCGCCATCGTGGTCAGCATCTTGTTGCCGGCCACGGTGACCGTCTGCAGGCTGTTCACGACCGGTACCCCGAGGTATTCCAAATATGCAGTGACGTGGAGATGACGGTAGTAGCTCACGCTGCGCTGAAACGCGACGTCGCCTGCATCCACTACCCCGTCGATCGAGCCGTGCGAATCCAACCTGATGCTCCTCGTGTCGACGAGTTTCACGTCGATGTTCCTCTTGGATGCCGCGTCGACGAGCATCTTCTCCTCGAGCCTCACGACGTCGTGTAACATGGTGATCTTTACCATACCGATCAGCCCTCCAAGTTCCTCTGCGACTCCATGAAAAGCCTCTCCAGGCGTTCATCGAGCTCCAACTCGAACATATCACCCATCTGGAGCCGCTTCATTGCGTCGGCGAACGCCCTGGCGCTGGCATCGCTGGGCTCCAGCCCCATGAGCTTCAGGAAGAATGCGGCGCCGTTCTTCCCCAGAAGCTCACCGAACACCAACTTCCTCTTGGCACCGACGAAGCGTGGCGGAACCACCTCGTATGCTATAGGATTGCTGAGCACCGCAGCTATGTGCGTGCCGGCCTTATGCTTGTACGCGTTCTCCCCCAGGAGGGGCATGAACGGAGACGGCCTGAAACCCAAGTAGCCGAACACGAGATCGTAGAGGTCCTTGAGCATGTTTATCCTGGCGTTCATCTGCGCTCCATAAATTACCGTAAGCGCCACCGCGAGCTGCGCCAGATCAGTTATCCCTGACCTCTCGCCGATTCCACCGACGGTGGCGTGGACCTGATCGGCACCGGCCTCCAGACCGGCGAGCGCGTTCGCCAGCGAGAGTCCCATGTCGTTGTGGCAGTGGACATCCAGCGGCACCTTCACGGATTGCCGCACAGCGCGGACCAGTTTGTACATGCCGCCAGGAGTCATCACGCCGACCGTGTCGGGTATGCTTATGCGATCTGCACCTGCCTCCTCGACCGCCTTCGCGTACTCTATCAGGCGGTCGACGGAGGTCCTGCTGGCGTCCTCGAGCGTGAATCTGAGCCTGAGACCATGCGCCTTCGCGTACTCCACGGCGTCCACGCCCCTGCGGAGCGCCTCCTCGAAGTCCACCTTGAGTTTGTACCTCAGATGTATATCGGACACGGAATGATATATCGCGCCGTAGCTGGCGCCACATTGTATGATAGTGTCTATGTCCTGCCTGAGGGCCCTGCCGTGCGCGACTATCTGGGCGCTCAGGCCGGCCTTCACCATCTCGCTGCAGCTTTCCAGGTGGGATCCCGAGATCACTGGACTGACCTCTATAGCATCCACGCCGAAGTAGTCCAGCATCCAAGCTATCTGGAGACGTTGCCGCTTTGTGAATGAGACGCCGGCGCCCTGCTCACCCTCCCGGAGGGTGCTGTCCAGTATGTGGATCCTCCTGCCGGCGAGCAGCGACGTCGATGCTGAGTTGTAGTCGCCTGAGTGCCCCAGGCCGGCCCTGTCCATCTGTTGATCCAAAGCTTCAGTCCTCCTTGAGTATTATCACAGTATTAGTGCCCACGACGCCGTCCATGGATCTGATCTTGTCTATTGTGGAGTTCACATCCGTTATGCTTTCCCCTCCAACGAATATTGCCATGTCGTACTGCCCGGTTATCTCGTATACACGATCCACGCCATCGAGTGCCCTGACGCGCTCAGCTATGGACCTTATCTGGGCCCCGGGCTCCACAGCGACCAGGGTTATCGCACTCGCGCCGCCGAGCCTTCCCAGCTCGATCGTGAACTTCTTTATTGTGCCTGACTCGACTAGCTTCCTGACGCGCCTCCTCACGGCAGCCTCCGAGATGCCCAACTCCTTCGCGATCTCAACGAACGGCTTACGGGCATCAGCCTTGAGCATCCCGATTATCTTGGAATCTATATCGTCACTCGGCATACGCTCGACGTTTACTGGACATAAATTAATCTCTTTCGCCCGAAGCTGCGCGCTTGGCCAGCTCGATTTCCGCAAGAGTTTTGTCGATTATCGACAATGCCCTATCGACCTCCTCCTCGCCGATGGTTATAGGCGGGAGGAACCTGAGGGTTCTGAGACCCGAGTAGGTCGATATGAATCCATTGGATATCAGCGCGGGTATTACCTCCGAGACGCCGATCCTGAGGTCCAACGCATCCATCAAGCCGAGGCCCCTGCTAGACTCGGCGAGACGGCGAGATGACGCTATGCGGCCCAACCCTTGGATGAATCTGGAGCCCATCTTCTCGGCGTTCTCCCAGAGCCTCTCGGCCTTCAGGACCCTCAGGACTGCGGTGCCGGCGGCCGATGCGAGAGGGTTCCCGCCGAACGTGGAGGTCTGCTCCCCCAGCCTCATGGCGCTGGAGAGCTCGGACGACATGGCGGTTATACCCATGGGCACCCCGCCGCCTATTCCCTTACCTATCGTCATCACGTCCGGCCTGACGCCCCAATGCTCGTGCGCCCAGATCCTGCCGGTCCTGCCGAGGCCTGCCTGTATTTCGTCCATGACGAGCACGCAGCCACTGGACCTGCAGCGTCTCTCCGCCTCGCGCATGAACTCGCCACTAGGGATGTTCACCCCACCCTCGCCCTGCACGGGTTCCAGGAAGAGCGCAGCTGCCTCCTCGAACGGCGCTGATTCGAGGGACTTGAGGTCGCCGTAATCTACGAAATGAACCTTGGGCAGCAGCTGAGAGAAGGGCTTCCTGTACTTCTCGCCCCAGGTGATCGACAGCGCCCCTAGGGTCTTGCCGTGATACGATCCCTTGGCTGCCATCAGTAGAGAGCGACCGGTAGCCTTCACGGCGACCTTTATCGCCGCTTCTATAGCCTCTGCACCGCTGTTCGCCATATAGGCCGACGACATATTGCTCGGGAGCACGCTGAAGAGCTCCTCCAGGAATTCGGCCCTGGCAGGACTGTAGAGGGAACCGTGGCAGATGGAGTTGCGATCGAGCTGGGCCTTTATAGCATCAGCGATCTCCCTCCTGCCGTGCCCGAGTATGGCAACGCCGTAGCCGGCCATGAAATCCAGATATGCACGGCCCGATGCATCCCAGATGTACGCGCCGAGCGCGTGATCCACGACCAGTCCGAACCTCTGGAACGTGCGGAGCAGCTTGGAGTCCTCGACCTCGATGACGTGTGATGGATCCATTAACTCTCCCTCCTGACTACGGTACCGGCCCCCTCGAGCGCCCTGCCGATCGGCGATTCGATCCTCCCGTCCGATATCATCACCTTCCCGACGCCGCCCTCGAGCGCCTCGGCGGCCGCCAGAAGTTTCTTGTCCATGCCGGGCCCCACCTTCTTCATGCGATCCCTTGCGTCAGTCGCCGTGAGCTCCTTCACCAGGACGCCGCGCTCGTCGAGAAGCCCCGCTACGTTGGTCAGGAGAACCAACGCCTCGGCCTTGATCGCAGAGGCGACGTATGCTGCCGCCCTGTCCGCGTCCACGTTCAACACCTCGCCCTCCTGCCCGATCGCGACCGGAGATATGACGGGCGTGAACCCGGAGCCGATGAGCACTTCCAGGACGTGAGGACGGACCTCCACTATCCTGCCGGTATAACCACCATCTATCGCGCGCTTCCTGCCCTTCTCGTCTATCACCACTAGGCGCTTCTTGCGCTCAGCCAGTATAAGACCGCCGTCGACGCCCGAGAGTCCGAAGGCGTCGACGTCCCTCGCGCGAAGTGACGCTACTATCTCCGTGTTTATCCTGCCCGCCATCACCATCGCGAATATCCCGGCAGTCTCCTTGTCGGTGTAGCGACTCCGTATTCCAGTTGGAGAGGTGACGAACTGCTGCTTCACGCCCATCCTCTCAGCGACCTCCGTCACCACGGCGCCGCCGCCGTGAACGAGCACCACCTTGTGATCCTTGGACATGCGCGCAATGTCGTCCAGTATGGATCCCAGGAATCCGCCGTGCACGAGGCTACCACCCACTTTCACAACTATCAATTGTACCACCCTCACACCGGATGCAGCGGAGGCGCGTCCAGCGCCGTCCTCTCGTCGAAGCCGAGCATCAGGTTCATGGCCTGTACGGCGCTGCCCGCGGCGCCCTTCATCAGGTTATCTATGGCTGAGAGCACCACTATGCGGTTCGTGTGTGGATCGAGCTCGAAACCTATGTCCGCGAAGTTAGATCCGACCACTATCTTCGGGTCGGGATATCTGAAGATTCCCTTCTTGTCCCTCACGAACCGTATGAAGGGCTCCTCGCGATAGGTCTCACGGTAGGCCCGCCAGATCTTGGCCTGATCCATGTTATCACTGTCCGTGAATGTGTGCGACGTGGAGAGTATGCCGCGGACTATGTTGACGGCATGTGCGCTCATGGCGATCGTGTAGCTGTGACCGGACGCTACGCGCAACTCCTGCTCTATCTCGGCGACGTGCCTGTGGCCAGCCGGACTGTAGGGCCTCACGACGCCATATCTCTCAGAGAAGTGCGTGGCAGGGGATGGCTTTCCGCCTGCTCCAGAGGATCCTACTTTCACGTCGACCACTATTGTTCCATTCGTCACCAGCCCGTGACGTGCGAGCGGCGCCAAGCCCAGTATGGCCGCGGCCGCGTTGCACCCCGGCGCCGACGCATATCTGGCACCCCTCAGCTCATCCCTGTGGAGCTCAGGAAGGCCGTAGACGAACTTATCCAGTAGATCGGGATAGGGATGCCTATAGTGGTACCATACCTCATATGCCGAGGGGTCCTTGAGCCTGAAGTCAGCGCTCATGTCAACGAGCCTGATCCCGAGCTCCATCAGCTTCGGGGTTATCTTGACGGAGGTGCCGTGCGGCACCGAGAGGAACACGAGGTCAGAGTTTGATGCTACCTTCACCGGATCCTCGCCGGTGAACTGCAGATCTATGACGCCCTTCAGATTGGGATGCACCCTGTGAACGTATTCGCCTGCATGCTGACGCGAGTGAGCCGCCACTATCTCTACTCCGGGATGCCTCGAGAGTATCCTGAGAAGTTCGCCGCCGACGTAACCGGATGCGCCTATTATGGATACCTTAGTAGTCCCGTTCATCTCTTGGCCACGCTCCTCGCATACTCGATTATCTTCGTGGCCACGTCGACGCCAGTCGCATGCGTCACACCGTGAAACTCGACGCCTCCGTTCACCTCGTGCACCAGAAGCCCGTCCTCCGTCTCCATTGCGTCCACGCCCAGCACGCCGCCGCCCACGGCCTCGGCTGCCTTTAACACTATCTCGCGATCATGACCCTTCAAGGACACAGGCTCAGCCCTCCCTCCCCTGGCTATGTTGGTCCTCCAGTCGTCGGGCGGCTGATAACGGTACTCCGCCGCCACTACATCGTCGCCCACGACCACCGCACGAAGGTCCCTAGGCGGCCTCCTCACGTACTCCTGCAGGTAGTACACCTGATACGTGGGATCCTGGAGCATTCTCCTGAACTCCACTAGGGTGTTTGCGTCATCTCTGTCATCGACCCTGGTCACCATGCGCCCCCAGCTGCCCACCACCGGCTTCACAACCATTGGATACCCATGGCGCTCCATGAACTCGACTGCGGATTCGTCCGAGAAGGAGACGTACGTCCTAGGTGTGGGAATGCCCCTCTTGACCAGCTCCAGCGACGTGAGGAGCTTGTTTCCGGTCATCAGGGATGTCATGAACGAGTTGATCACTCTGCGACCAAAGCGCTCAAGGACCGCGGTGTAGTAGAGCCCACGATAATGGCTAACGCACCTCTGAAGTACGACGTCGGAGTCCCTGACCTCCGCTGGCAGCGTCGACTCGTCAGATATATCTATACTACTAGATTTCACGTCTACTATACTCGCGCTGAGGCCCATGTTCAGCGCAGCGGTGTATAGTGCCTTCTCCTCCCACCTGAGCCTGTCGGTGAGTATGGATAAGCTATTCGCCAAGCGTGTTTACTCGCCCCAGTCCTCCTTTACTTCCTCTGCCGGTTTGAGCTCGGCGCGGCCGGCTTTAGGGTCGACCGACACCACCTCGTACTCAGTACCGCAATCCGGGCAGGACACTATCTCGCCCGGAAGTGCATCATCGGGTACTGCTATCATGCCACCACATTCCTGACACTGAACCTTTATCGGCATTCAAACACCTCCCATTATTGCACGCGCCCGCTCCTCTAGGAGTGAGCGGGATTTTTTAAGTTCTTCCATCACCACGTCCCTCCATGAGAGCGCGTGACGCAGCTTCGTCTCCAGATCAGCCGCCATTGCGTCGTACCCCTCGCCGCTCATGCCGACGTGACTTCTCCTTCTGATGGCCTCTGCCGGGTCTACTATGGAGGAGAATTCGTCGTCGGGTATTTTCACCGAATATCCCTCCTCCGCGGCCGCGGACTCGACGATCTCCCTGAGCGCAGGCCCCCATGTCAACCCTTCGTCGACGGTGCGCCTGACGACCCTCCCGACTACCTTGTGGGCAGTTCTGAATGGCACCCCGAATCTTATCGTGAGATATTCTGCAAGATCGCTTCCGGTCACGAATCCAGCCAGGGCGTCCTTGGCCATCCTGTCGCGATTGGCCCTGAGGCCGCCAACGGCGCCGGCTAGCACGTTGAGCGTGGAGAGGACGTCCCTGGACGCTCTCCACAGATGAGGCGTGGCGTCCTGCAGGTCCAAGTTATACGAATATGGAAGGGATTTCAGTATGGCCGCGATGGCCACAAGCGAGGCCAGCGGTGAGGCAGCCTTCGCCCTGGCGAGCTCAGCGACCACTGGATTCTTCTTGTGCGGCATTATGCTGCTGGTCGCCGTATATTCGTCGGGTAGCTCCACGTAGGAGAACTGCGGTGAGGACCACAGGACCAGATGCTCCGCGAGCCTCGAGGATTCTATGGAGAGCGAGAGCATGGCAGCGAGGACCTCGATCATGTAGTCGCGGGACGAGACGGCATCGACTGCGTTGCGCATAACGTCCTTGAAACCGAGGAGGGAGGCCAGCGCGTAACGGTTGAGCCGGACCGTGGAGCCGGACGTGGCCGCGGCGCCGAGTGGGGATAGGTTGACCCGGTTATAGGATTCGATGAGCCTATGGAGATCCCTCAGCATCTCCTCGGCGTGTGCCATCAGGACATATCCCAGCGTCACTGGCTGTGCGGGCTGCAGGTGCGTGAAACCCGGCATCGTGAGCTCCCTGAACTCCCTCGCCTTCTCTACAAGGTTGAGGCCGAGCCGGGCGCCGGATCCGACGATATCAAGTATGTACTCCCTCAGGCGCATGCGTATGGCGGCGGCCACCTGGTCGTTCCGGCTCTTCCCCAAGTTTATGTTCTCCCCCGCACGACCAGCCTCTCCTATCACCTTGGCCTCGACAGTCATATGGGCGTCCTCCATCTTGGGCATCGTGGAGAGTATGCTGGGGTCGATCCCGACTAGTGCCCTGAGAATTGAGGCTGCCTCCTCCCGGTCTATGTAGCCGGAGGAATGGAGGGCAATCACATGCGCGATGTTTATCTCCACTATTGCGTTGAATATCTCCACGTCGTCCGAGTAGCTGCTGATGTAGTTCACGACGTCGGCAAGGACACCGGACCCTAGCCTGCCCTCCCGATAGATGTCGGACGCCATGCTCTAACCTGCCACCTTGGGCCTGACGGAGTTCGCGGTTATCGTCTGCATGCCCCAGAGCTCTATGAACCCGACTGCCAGCTGCTGGTTGTACTTGGAGTCCTTGGCGTAGGTCGACATCTCACGCCGGTAGAGCGAGTTCTCCGACCGCCTCCCCACAACCGAGAGGTGACCCTTGTAAAACTTCAGCTTAACATCGCCACTTACCACACTCTGTGTAGATTCTATGAAGGCATCTATGTGCCGCCTGAGGGGTTCCAACCATAGGCCATTGTAGACGAGCCTTGACCATGTGTCCTCGAGCGGTGCCTTCGCGGAGAGTTCGTGCACGGTGAGGGTGAGCTTCTCCAGATCCCTGTGTGCCTCCAGTATTGTGAGCGCGGCGGGTACTTCGTAGACCTCCCTCGATTTTATTCCCACGAGCCGGTCCTCTATGTGATCGACCAGGCCCACACCGTTCTTGCCGGCGATTGTATTGAGCCTCTGTATGAGGTCCACTGGGGGCAGGCGCTCGCCGTCTATCTCGACGGGAACGCCATGCTTGAAGGTCAGCGTGATGTATTCCGGCGAATCGGGCGCCTTCTCAGGAGGCGTGACCCAGTCGTACACATCTTCCTCGGGCTCCGAGAACGGATCCTCGAGCGGGCCGCTCTCGATGGACCTGCCCCACAGGTTCTGGTCAACGCTGTACTTGCTCTTCTTCTCCGACACGGGCAGTCCCTTGCTCCTGGCGTACTCCAGTTCCACATCCCTCGAGAGGCCCCAATCCCTCACTGGCACGAGGACCTTCAGTCCCGGATCCAACGCCCTCACGGTAATGTCGAACCTGACCTGATCGTTGCCCTTCCCCGTCGAACCGTGAGCCACCGCGTCCGCGCCCACCTTGTGCGCTATCTCCACCAATTTCTCGGATATCAGCGGCCGGCCCAGTGCCGTGCTGAGTGGGTACTTGCCCTCGTAGAAGCCATTGGCCTTTATCGCGGGGTAGACGAAGCGTTCCACGAACTCAGCCCTCGCATCGACGAAAAAGTGCTGTTTGGCGCCTATTTTATAGGCCCTATCCTCTATCTCGCGGAAGTCGTCGCGCTGACCCAGGTCCAGCGTGAGCGTGTAGACCTCCGCGCCATACTTCTCCTGTAACCATTTTATCATGACGGACGTGTCGAGCCCGCCGGAGTAAGCCAGAACCACCTTACCGATGTTCGAGCTCAATCTGAGGGCCCTCCCCCGATACCCTTAATTATTGTTTTTGGCCAAAGTATGACCAGAAATGGTCAGAAAGTCTATTAATGGACAAATAAGCGTGGCAGATGCCGTGCGCGCGGTTTTGGAGCAGAACCTGCCGGCGAAGTTAGCGGTCATGTACGGCTACGCGAACTTATCGGCGCTCGCGCGTGCTATGAGGCCAGAAGTGGAGCGCGTTCGCGGCTCAGCGGCAAGTGACGACGCAATATTAGTTGCGCTCAGGAGACTCCGCGGGAACGTGGAGCCGACGACGCCGAGCAGCGCCGTGCGCGATGTGATAGGAAGAAGCGCGGCCGCCGTGAGGACGGATATATCCAGGATATCAATCGCGAGGACGAGGGCCGCCGTGAGGGTTGTCATGGACATCCTGAGGCGCTCGCATGAACATCTGGTACACCTGACGGAGGGGCTTGAGTCGATAACAATAGCAGTTGACGCGAGGGCGGTGGACGTGCTGAACGCCGTGGCGGGCACGGCGGATGTCCTAGAGCGCAGGGATGGACTGGCGGCGATCATAATATCAAGTCCACCGGAGATCAAGCAGACGCCGGGATGCCTGATACCGATATTCGTGAAGTTGTACGAGGAAGGAATAAACGTGGAGGATATGACGAGCAGCCACACTGACACAATAGTGCTAGTGGATTCGAGGGATGCCGCGAAGGCGTTCTCCTCGATAGACGGTCTGATAAAATCGTTCAGGAGATCTGCGTGAACATGTGCGGATGGCGTCCTGACGGACTTCTCAGCCTGATTCGCGCCCGCCGTGGGCCATTGCGATCTGCTTAGTCCTAGGGCTAGAGCACATATATTGCTAGGACGCCGCGGCGACCTCTCCTGAGCTCCGACACGATGCCCCTCGGGATGTCGCGGGCGACCGCAGTAGATCTCACGGCTATGGTCCTGGGGCTGGCGAAGGAGCTCCTCCTGATGACCGCGGATCTAGCATCCGAGAGCTCTAGGTTTGGGGATCCCCACGCGTCGAATGTGAATGAAAGTTCCCCCACGATTATCTCGAGGCGAAGCCTGCCCCCCAACCTTATGTGTCGCTTGATCTCCTCGCTAAGTCCAGCGGCTCCCTTGTCGGCCCTGACGCCTATTATGCAATCTCCCCTCGGCGTCAGATAATCCTCGGTTGTCACCTCGATAGTGTTCTCGTGGGTGGCCCTAACGTTCGGATGACCCACGAATGATATCGAGTCCGCCGGGCCCGTAGCCATCTTCCCCCACAAGGGGGACGAACACGCACCCCAATAATTCTTCCGAGCTGTATGAGTTCCCCCTCCTGCGCACCCTTGTCAGGACCTGATACCCAGGTGGACCCAGCGGCACCAACAGTATGCCGCCATCCCTGAGCTGCGCCATGGGATACCGTGGGAGCCGAGGAGCTGACGCCGTGATCGTGACACGGTCGTACAGCGGGCCTTCGTATCTAGGGGGATATCCGAGGGAGCCATCGCCGAGCACGACCTCAACGCGATCTAGATATCCCGCCCGCTTCAAATTGGAACGCGCGAACTCCACGAGCTCTGGAAGCCGCTCCACGCTCACAACATTGCCGTCCCGTCCTACGAGCTCCGCCAGCAGCGCCGCGTTGTATCCGCTGCCGGTGCCGATCTCGAGCACATGATTGCCAGGCTCCACCTCGAGCGCCTCGAGCATTATGGCCACCATGTGCGGCGCGGATATGGTCTGACCGGTGTCGCCCAGAGGCAGTGGAACGTCCTCGTACGCCCGGTGTTCGGTGCCCGGCCACACGAAGAGCTCGCGGGGCACCCTGAGCATTGCCTCCTCGACCCTGCGCGATCTCACTATCCCCTGACGCTTGAGGGAATCAATGAGTGAGGATGCCTCGTCGACGTTCATCCGAACCACTTGTCCAAGCTCTCCGTGCGCGCGGAGCTGCTGGACCTCAATCTCCTGAGGGCGTTCATGACCCTCTCCTCTGAAAAATCATGTTCACGACATAGGAACTCCACCACCCTCTCCTCGTCCGGCGGCCGCCACTCCAATTCGCCAGGATCCACGACGTTCGGCTGAAGGAAGATGTTCCTTATCGTCGCATAGTCTATGGAGCTCAGCTCGTCGCGGAGCTCTACGATGTCCTCCAGCCTGCCGTACTTCTTTACGTAGTTGTAGGCCTTCATAGGCCCGATTCCCTTTATTCCGTCCGGATTGAAATCCGTACCTATCAATATAGCGAGATCGACCAGCTGCTCCCTGGTCAAGCCCAGTTCGTCGAGCACCAGTTGGAGCTCCAGTATCTCAGGCACCACCTCTACGTAAACGTCCTTCTTGGGCAATTTGCGCCTACCGGATATTGTCAGATTTCTCACCAGTACCGGTGATCCGAAGAGCAGTGAGTCGTAGTCCTGGGATACGGATGCCCATACGTAGCCCTTCGCGGCCATGTACGCGGCCTCTGCCTCCCCCTCGCTTGGAGCTTGGAGCCACGGAATGCCGAGAGCATCGAGCAGCTGCTTGGCATCGCTCACCATGTAATCCCTTAACCTAGTGCTCATCGACGCGTAGGTCTTGGCGGACTCCAGATCTCCGCGCCTCAGGGCGTCCTCGTATTTGGCCCTGGCAGCCTCCCTCTGCTTCACGCGATTCTCTATCTCCTGAGCCTTAAGCTCCGGAGGCCTTCCATCGAATACGTAGACCGGTTTCACGCCCTTCTCCAAGAGATTTAGGGTTCTGTAGTAGAGGCCGCTCAGGTGGCTGGTTACCCTCCCCTTGGAATCCGTCAGCGGCTCTCCGGCCTCCCCCCTTATGACCGCGAGGAATTGATAGAGAGCATTATATCCGTCTATTGCCACTGCCCTGCCGTGGAGCTCCTCTACCTTGACCTGCCTCCGGTTCTTTATGAGAGGCCCCAGGTCCACTCCCAACGCTTACCGTCGATTTAATGTCATATGCCAGATATATTTATCTTTGCGGTCGCTCAACTTTGGCGCTGAGCGGTCTTCCGGGCATTGCCCACCCTCCATCCAACTCTCCATGATCATGATTACTGCAACATTACAATCTGCAAGATACCTCGCCGGTGACAACCCGCAGGCGTTCGCGAGGTGACTCGCTCATTCGCGGGCGGCGCGGTCTCCTCGGCGCCCTCCTCCTGCTCCTGGGCGGCGGCCTCAACGCGCTGCTCCACGAACTCTATCCTGCGCTGATCCCTGGAGACCTGCACGACCGTGATGAAGCCGGCCGACTCCAGCTTGAGGAGCACGTCGTCCAGCTCCCTCCTAGCTATATCCGGGATCCTCCTCTTCAGCATGTTATAGAGGTCGTTGGCGTCCATGACCCGGGAATTGCTGAGGAGCTCATAGACCTGCCAGTAGAGACTTCTCATTCGCGATTACAGGTAGGGTTGTCTGGCCTCGCTATAAATCCTACTGTTGAGTTTCTGTTCCAGCTTGGAGAAATACTCCAGCATCTCCTTGGTCACAGTCGGCCTGACGAACTGCTGAGCTCTCTCGAAGTCCTGATGCTTCACCGAGGATCTGCCCTCCGATATAGCGTTCAATGCGGCCTCGCGGACGAGCGCCTTCAGATCAGCGCCCGTATATCCCTCCGTCCTCCTAGCTATTTCACCTAGATCGACCTCCTCGGCGAGTGGAACTCTCCGGGCAAGCAGCCTAAGTATCTCCTCCCTTTCCCCGGCGCCTGGAGGTGGAACATATATCAGGAGATCGAACCGCCCTGGCCGGAGCAGTGCGGCGTCCATCAGCTCGGGCCTGTTAGTAGTGCCGATAACATAGACGCCGGAGAAGTCCTCCAGCCCATCAAGCTCCGTTATCAGCTGGCTGACTATCGTCTCCGGGGACCAGCCACCTGACATGTAAGCCCTGGATGGGGCCAGCGCATCTATCTCGTCGAATACTATGACTGTGGGAGATGCGCTCACCGCCTTCTTGAATATTCCTCTTATCGCACGCTCGCTCTCGCCGACCCACTTGCTCAGCAGCTCGGGTCCACGGACTAGTATCAGATTGGCCCCGGACTCATTAGCGAGCGCCTTCGCTATCAGGGTCTTCCCGCAGCCCGGAGGACCGTAGAGGAGCACTCCCCTGGGGGGATCTATGCCCAGCCTCCTGAAGAACTCCGGATGGCGGAGAGGGAGCTCGACCATCTCCCTGAGCTTCATCAACTGATCGCTCAGTCCGCCTATGTCATCGTAGGTCACGCGCTCGCCCTCTATGGCGGGAAGCGATCTCTCGACCACTATCTCGGTGGACTCGTCCACGACTGCTATAGTGCTTGGCTTCAGCGATATCACCTTGAAGCGCACAGGGTTGCCCAGGAGAACCACTGACGCGATGTTATCCTGATGAAGCGGCATCCCTATCAGCCTATTCTTAAGGAAGGACAGGAAGTCCTCGTCGACCTTCAGCTCCTCGCCCACCGATGACAGGACGACCTTCTCGGCCACGCGACGCTTCACCCTGCGGATCTCGACGTAGTCGTTGAGCGAGACCCCCGCGTTCCTCCGTGTTATTCCATCTATCCTTATCGAGTCCGAGGGAGTCTCCTCGGATGGCCAGGCCTGCGCCGCCGTGGAGGACTTGCCCCTTATCTCCACTATGTCACCGGACTTCAGGTTGAGCTCCTCGAATATCTTGGGATTGAGCCTCGCCCTTGACTTGCCCACGTCCTTGGGGGCCGCCTCCTTTGCGACTAGTCTGAGCCACTTCTGAGCCAAAATCTGCGAAGCCTGCTGGATCAGGGTTATTTATAGTTCTTTGACAAACTGCTTCGTTGCACGGCTGGGCCGCTAACTCGCTCCTCCGTTAGGGAGCAGGTAGGCTCACTCCTCCCTGTACGTGGTCATGAAGCCGGGTAAAGAACTATAACCAGCTGAAATATCCCGATGCTCATGCCGTTGCTCTTAGTGGGAATGGGCGTCCACGGTGCCCAGGGGATTCCGGTGGGCGCCGTGGAGGAGCTCAGAAGATGCGACCGCGTATTGCTGGACTCCTACACGACACCCATCGACCCCGTACGCGTACTAAATGAACTACACGCGCTCCTAGGAACGGAGGTTAAGGAAGCGGGCAGGGATGAATTGGAGGACGTCCAAGGACTCCTGCGGTCGGCCTCGGCTGGCTGCCTAGGCATAGTGATTCCAGGCGACGTATTCGTGGCCACAACCCACGACGCGATCAGACAGGAGGCCGCCAGATCGGGCATCGAGGTCCGGATATGGCACTCCTCGAGCATAGTGAGCTCAGCGCTCAGTAGGATAGGGCTGCACATCTACAAACTAGGGTTCATCGGCACGCTGGTCGCGGGCCCTCCTCAGACGGCCTACAGGGCATATTTCGGAGTCACGGGTGCGCTGAGGAACTCGCAGCACTCCATATTGCTGATGCAGCACGATCCGGCGAGCGGGGAAGGAATCGACGTCGGCGATGGATTGCGCGCACTGGTGGAGGCGGAGAGCTCATGGCGCCTCGGATCATTCGGTCCGGACAGGATCATTGTGATTGCGTCGAGGCTCTTCTCGGAGTCGGAGTCCGTGAGGGTGCTCAGGTTGAGCGACGCGCTGGACACGGACTTCGGTGAGCATCCGCACACGATCATAGTGCCGGGCCGCCTGCACTATACCGAGGCCGAGTCTATGAGGGCGGTGCTCGGGGTCCCGCAGGAGCTGACGGATGCGATGGGCACCGTTCCGAGATCCTTGGCGGCGAGGCTCGCGAGCACCGCCATAGAGAAATCGAGGGCCGCGCTCCCAAAGTTCAGGTCATCGATACCCGGATCACCTGGGGTCAACTCTGTGCTGGAGAACGTGGAGAGCTACCTATCCGACGCCGAGAGGTTTCTTGGGGAGGGAAACGTCGAGCTCGCGCTCGCCGAGGCCGGCTACGCTGAGGGATTGCTCGACTCCCTAAGGCTACTTGGCTACGCGGGTATAGAGTGGTGAGCCCATCATCTGGTCAGCCCAGATGATACGGGATCGCTGGGCTTCATGATCTCCCTCAGGACAACGGTGGCGTAGCTGCCGCGTTGCAGAAGCATGGTGAGCACGATGTCCTCACGTTCCCCGATCCGCGCGCTGATCCTGCCGAGCACGACCGCCGGCCTCCAGTAGCCCTCCTCGCTCACCTCGGGCATGTCGTCGACGTAGAAGTCCCTCGGAGTCACGCCCTCCTCGCGCATTATCTCATCGAGCGCCCGCGAGTACGAGTCTCCCCGACTCCTGTACGCATATCCGGGCACCGGCGCCGAGGGCACTGTCCCCTCGACCGATGCATTACCGGCGATGGGTTCGTCGAGCGCCCTTGGAAAGGGATGTACAGTTACCCGGTGAACTATCGCGGAGCGGCGTGGAAGACCACCCTCCTCGGAGATTACGCGGCTCAGGGACGCGTTGAATAGATATGACTGATACGCGTTCACCATTAACCTCCTTATGCGCCGCGGTATCGACCTCAGTTCGTCTCTCTTGGGACATCCATCGGATTGCGATCCTCCGAGATCTCTCCTAACTATGCATCCTCCAGCTATGTGGTTTTGGTTGACGGCGCCGAACCGCTGATATCCGAAGAAGTTGGCGATCCCACCGGATTGCAGGGCATCGGCGACCTGATGGAACGAGTCATCGTACACTCTGTGCTCAATCCCCCGCATCCTTATCGAGAACGCGTTACCCGCGAAGTGCCGAGGCTCCAGCTCCTCCCAGAGTCCCACGTACCTAGCGATCCACCCGTCACCGCGGATATTCCCACGCGGGCGGCCGCCTGAAACACCTGCGCATTGCATGAACTGAGCTGAGATCGATCTCTTATCCTTCAACCCCCAGAACCTGATCCTGCAGCCGGCGGCCGCACCCAGCTCCTCGGCGACATCGATCGTGTTCCTATCGACCTTGACCACGACGAATGCCGGTAGCCGACCAGCGGACGGCCTAGCGGCAAGAACCTCCGATACCATGAAATCGTCACAGCGATCCTTCACGCGTCCACCCATGCCCCTGACGGATGTCGAGTACACGAGCATCCCCAGCTGCGCATCCAGCCCAGATAAGGCGCCCGCGCGCCTAACCGGATCCTCGTTCAAGGGAGATCCCTCAAGAGCGCTATACTATACGAGCAATCCGTCATTCCTATATAGCAATTTCCTGCCGACGTCAAGCATTCCTCCAGCAGCAGATCCAGCGATGTCGTCGACTTGGGTCTCAAGGGAGATAGTTACAGTAGTTTAAGGTCTCCCGTGATCCTATCGACGCGATCAACCGGAGCCGGACCTATTCCAATGCAGGTCGTGGTGCCGGGTTCCAGTTGGGTCAAGCCCCTGTCCACTATTACGGATGCAGGGAGCCCAGCAGCACGCGCCATCTCATACCTGCGCATGAGTTCCTCTAGGCCGCTCACCTTCGTCACTATTTTCGGCTGCCCCTCGGACAGCCACTCCGCCGCCCATTCAGGCCTCGATCTCTCGGCCTCCTTCAGCGATGAAACCGCTGCGTGCGCGACCTGCGCGGCGAGTTTCCCCCTCCCCATTGATATATCCGTGCGGACAACTATCACCTGCTTGTGCCTATAGTTGTAGAATTCCCCCTCCAACGACCAATGCCAAGCTGCGGCGCATATTTATAGTTCTTTGATCGGTATTTGACGCATAAGTAAAATTCATTTTAAACCCGCCAGTTCATCTACTACGACGCCGCCTTAGAATCAACAAAATTCTTTAAGTGAATTCGGATATTATTGAGTTGACGCCAGATGGTGGGGGCGGCCCACAACCCTGCCCGGAACG
Source organism: Nitrososphaerales archaeon (assembly GCA_023256385.1). Lineage (GTDB taxonomy): Archaea > Thermoproteota > Nitrososphaeria > Conexivisphaerales > Conexivisphaeraceae > Conexivisphaera. Next base: position 29,644 of record JAGDXL010000015.1, on the reverse strand, counting down.
CATCCAACCTGATCAAAGATTGGTTGGAAAGGGATTCGTAACACCGCCCGCACGGATTACGCTGAGCTAAGGCACACAGTTCAAATATAGAATGACTGCTCGCTGATATGCATGGAACACGACGTGGTCGTCGTCGGGGGAGGACCTGCTGGCCTGGCAGCGGCATCTGAGCTCTCATCGATGGGATATTCCGTGCTGCTCTTGGAGGACGACTCGGAGATAGGTTATCCCGTCAAGTGCGCTGGAATAATATCCTCTGAGGGACTCGAAGTATTCCGCAACGTGTGCGGCCATGAGGTGGATGGCGCCCGCCTGAGTCATGGCGAAGTGGAAGTAAGAGGTGAGGGAAAGGTCGAGGTGAACTTGGAAGGCCTAGGTATTATCTCGATAGATCGCAGGCTACTCGAGAGATGTCTGTTCGACGCCGCGGCGTCGAACGGAGCAAGGTTCAGGCTCTCCGAGAGGGCTACTAGGCTGGGTGCGGGGAGCGTGGAGTCGAGGAGCGGAGTCCAGCCGGCTAGGGCAATTGTGGATGCGCGCGGGGCATCGGCCTATCCTAGGCACGATCGCCTGTTGTACGCCATACAGTACACCTGTCGCCATTTCGGGGGCGACCGCGCCGAGGGTCATGTGCGCGTCGTGGTGGACAAGGCTGTATCTCGCGAATATTTCATGTGGCAAGTCTGGTCGGAGAGCGGGGACGTGCTCGTCGGCGGCGCCGGCTCTTCCCCAACGTCGATTATGGGCGGCGTGGAGTCGATTATCGATAAGACTGTATGCGCGCAGTACAGAATAGTGAGATCTCCGATAGTGATCGGCGGGTTCGCCGGGTCCGGATCGGATGGCATCTTCAAGGTAGGAGATGCGGCGGGGGCGGCGAAGCCGCTGACGGGCGGGGGTGATGTATTGGGCGTTGAGTCGTCATTGATGGCAGCCCAGGCAATATCCCGCTATCTATCAGGCGAGCTGAGCCTCGTGGAGTCGCATAGATTGTACGAGAATACCTGGAGGAGGGCGCATGGCAAGGAGGAATCTGCCCAGAAGCTCCTGCGCGCCGTCTACGAACGCATGGATGCCCGCGACGTGTGGAATCTGCTCGAGCGGATGCGCGCCTCCGGAATGTTAGATAACCCGCGCGCGAAGTTCGATGAGCTCGGTGGGTGGGTGATAGCTTCCCTTGGAGCAAGGGTCGTCGGCGCAATGGTTCTGAGGCGCATTCAGAACATCCTGTCCCTCCACATCACCTGATGGGAAATGCATTTATAGGTCCAGCGGAGGCTCCCTCCGTTAACGGAGGTCATAGCGGATTGAGCGAGTTAATAGACAGCGTGAAGGCGACCTATAAGCCGCCTCGTTGTACGTCCTGCCACAAGCCGATACTCCCGGGCGACAGCGCGACCAGCTTTTACTGCCCCCAGTGCGGCCAAGTACTCATCTGGAGATGCAGCAAGTGCAGGAAAGGCGCGATAAAGTACAAGTGCCCGCACTGCGGATTCGAGGGACCATAGGAGTTTGGGAGTGGTGCAAGATGTCCAAGGTCCTCATCAGGATAAGGATCCTTCCGACCGAGACTTCCGTGGATCTGAAGGAGCTGGCTAGTCGCATATCTGCCACACTTAAGGGAATTGCCGATGTCATCAGGACGGTCGAGGAGCCCATAGCATTCGGGCTGAGCGCACTGATAGTCGACTTGGTCATGGATGAGAGGGAGGGCGGAACGTACGATATTGAGCAGACGCTGTCATCGGTTGAAGGAATAGGCGAGCTCGACGTAGTGAGGGTCAGCCTGCTCTCGGGCGCGTGAACATCATTGGCTAATTAGATTGGAAATGTCTTTAGATATTACAGCGGGTTCGTGCGATATTCGGTTCGTGTAATAACCATATTTTGGACCTTTGAGCTCCAATTCCTTAGCCCGCATTACACTTAAGCCGTGAAGGCGTGTCTATGGTCGGGCTCGTCCATGGTCGAAGACAGATTATCCCCCGCAAGCTCATGTACAGTGCGGGCCCGGCGCATGCCGATGCATCGGGCGGCAGTGGACCCCATCGCCTGTCACAGGTTCACTGTAGCGGTCAAACTTAAATAACGCTCGCATCTGGGTCATCAGGGGCCCGTAGCTCAGCCAGGTAGAGCGACCGGCTCTTAACCGGTCGGCCGCGGGTTCGAATCCCGTCGGGCCCGCCATGATATATAGATTAGTCGATGAACGAAGCAATTTTGAGACGGTAAACGTAAAAATAAGTCCTGGGAACCCCCGAACGATGAGTGAAAGAACTGAGAAGTATTATGATATGGCTATATCACTCAGCAAGTTCTACGGCGGAAAGATACAGGTGATACCGAAGGTGCCGGTGAGGTCGCTGGACGACTTCTCCATCTGGTACACACCTGGGGTAGCCGGCGTGTCCAACACGATAGCTAAGGATCCCGACAAGAGCTTCGAGCTCACTAGCAGGTGGAACACGATAGCGATAATCACCAACGGCACAAGAGTGCTGGGGCTGGGTAACATCGGCCCCGAGGCGGCGCTGCCGGTCATGGAGGGAAAGGCGATGATCTTCAAGTACCTCGGGGGCGTTGACGCGTTCCCGCTCGTCGTGCGCGCTAAGACCAAGGAGGAAGTCGCAGATGTCGCGGAGCGCGTGTCGCCGGCGTTCGGCGGAATAAACTTGGAGGACATAGCACAGCCGGACTGCTTCTACCTGCTGGACAGATTACGCGAGACGCTGGACATACCGGTATGGCATGACGATCAGTTGGGGACGGCGGCGGCGACACTGGCAGGGCTCGTGAACGCACTGAAAGTTGTGGGGAAGAAGCTGAGCGATGTCAAGATAGTGATGTTCGGCGCGGGGGCGGCGAACATAGCTGGCGCCAGGCTGATAATGGCGGCGGGCGGCGATCCGAAGAAGATAATACTGATAGACAGCAAGGGCGCTCTCTACTCCGAGAGGGAGGACATGGACAAGCTGCAGCTTGTCCATCCGTGGAAGTACGAGCTGGCGCTGAAGACCAATGGAGAGAAGGTAGCCGGCGGGCTGGACGAGGCGATCGTGGGCGCGGACGTCCTGATAGCGGCGTCGACCCCTGGGCCGGGAGTCGTGAAGAAGGAGCAGGTTAAGAAGATGGCGAAGGACGCGATAGTATTCGCTGAGGCCAACCCGGTGCCGGAGATTTGGCCGTGGGAGGCTAAGGAGGCCGGCGCCAGAATAGTGGCTACCGGAAGGAGTGACTTCCCTAACCAGATAAACAACAGCCTGGTGTTCCCCGCGGTCTTCAGGGGGACGCTGGACGTGAGGGCCAAGAAGATCTTAGATGAGATGGTGATAACAGCCGCGCTCGAGCTGGCGAAGTTCGCGGAGGAACGCGGACTGTCTGAGGAGTACATAATACCGACGATGGAGGAGTGGGAGGTGTATCCCAGGGTGGCGACGGCCGTGGGCCTCAAGGCAATCGAGATGGGGCTGGCGAGGATCAAGCTCTCGAAGGACGAGATATACGATCACGCCTACAAGATGATAAGGCTCTCCAGAGATACCCTCGCGACGCTCGTCAAGAATAACTTAATTAGTCCAGTGCCCGCGGAGTGACCTGATATGACGAACTCTGCGTCCATTAGGGCCGCGAAGAACGAGGATCTTGAAAGGATGGTGGATCTCGTATCCAGGCTGAAGCGCCTGAACGGTGAGTTCGATCCGCTCCTGACGCCGGTGGATGATCTGGAGAACGAGGTGGCGAAGTATCTGCAGGGTATGATGAAGGACTCCAACTCGGTGGTTCTAGTGCTGGAGGATGGTGGGAAGGTCCAGGGAGTCCTTACCGCGAAGCTTATCGATAGATGCTTCTACAAGCCACGCCTGGTTGGACAGATAGCAGACGTCTATCTGATGCCCGAGTACAGAAGGCGCGGCATGGGATACAAGCTCATAGCGGAGGCCGAGAAACTGTTGAAGTCCAAGGGCGCTGAGATGATATTTGCCGAGTTCCCTGCCAAGAACGTGATAGCCGAAGGATTCTACCGGAAGATGGGCTTCAGGGAGATCACTGAGATCTTCGCAAAGGAGACCCAGTGATATCATTAGTATAAATTTATTTTAATAATTTCTATTAAACGTTAGCCCCCAGTGGACCATCGGCATGGAACTACCGGTGTTATTAGAAATTCCCCATAAAGCGCCACGAAGCGGGAAAGTGAGTAAGATAGTTTTTACTTATGTAGATGTATAAAGAAGACGTGCGCGTAAGGTTACATGTGGTTTATTTAATAATTTATGTTATCAGAGTCACTTCTTTATCTTGACTTCCTGGACTTCCGTTATCTTCTCTACCACGCCGGCCGCTATCGTCCTGCCCGAATCCCTCAATGCAAATCTTCCGAGCTGCGGAATACTCTTATATTCCTCAATGCTGAGCGGCTTCAGTGGCCTCACCTTGATCACCGCGGCATCGCCGGTCTTGAGGCTCTTCGGGTTCTCCTCAGTCACTTGGCCGGTGCGTGGATCAAGCTTCTGAACAAGCTCGACCACCTGCGCCGGTATCTGCGCTGTGTGCGCGTGAAGCACGGGCGTGTAGCCGGCGGCCATTGCCGTTGGATGGAACACTACAATTATGCGCGCCAGGAACTCCTTCACGACGGTGGGTGGATTGTCCAGGTGCCCTATCACATAGCCGCGCTTGACATCCTCCTTGGACACCCCTCTTATGTTGAAGCCAATGTTGTCGCCCGGGAGCGCCTCCTGTATCGGTGTATGATGAGTCTCTATGGACTTCACTTCCCCGACCGCGCCTGAGGGCATCACCACTATTGTATCGCCGACCTTGAGGGTACCGGTCTCCACCCTGCCCACAGGGACCGTGCCTACGCCGGTGATTGAGTACACGTCTTGGACGGGTATCCTGAGCGGTTTGTCGGTCGGCTTCGGTGGCTCCTCGAACTCATCCAGCGCCTCGACGAGCGTCTTGCCCTTGTACCATGGCATGTTGGGCGAGGGCTCTAACAGATTATCGCCCTTCCACCCCGAGACCGGCACAAAGTTGATCTTCTCCACCTTGTAGCCGACGAGTTTCAGCAGCTTAGAGACCTCGTTCTTGACCTCCTCATAGCGCTTCTGATCGTAGGGTGGAGTCGTGGCGTCCATCTTGTTTATCGCGACCACCAGCTGATTGACGCCGAGCGTCTTCAGAAGGAATGCGTGTTCCCTTGCTTGACCCTCATCCGACAGGGCGGACTCTGTCTCACCGGATCTGGCGGATATTACCAGTATGGCACCATCGGCCTGGCTGGCGCCGGTGATCATGTTCTTCACGAAGTCCCTATGCCCGGGCGCATCTATCAGTGTCCAGTAGTACCTCTTTGTCTCGAAGTCCTGGAACGCCAGATCTATAGTGATTCCCCTCTCCCTCTCCTCCTTGAGCCTGTCGAGGACCCAAGCGAACTTGAATGTATCGCCGACGCCCATCTTCTCCGACATCTTTGCGTACTCCTCTATGGTCCTCTGATCCACCTTTCCAAGGCGGTAGAGAAGGTGACCAGTAAGGGTGGACTTTCCATGGTCCACGTGTCCTACCACGACTAGGTTGAGGTGCGGTTTAGACGGTTTCTGCCTCTCGGACATAGCTCTCCGCCGCTTTTCGCAGCTCCCTCTATATTTAAGGATTTAGGTTGGCAGCAAGTGCGCGAACGTCGCCCGTAGGATATTCCGTGGATAAATGATGCAGTGTAAGTGACTGTTATGTAACACAGGAATTCTGAAGATCGATGCGAATGCCTAATATGTATCACCTAGACGCGGCGGCTACACGTTCCATCTCTATCTTCGCCTTTATGGCGAAGCTACTGGTGTCGCCGTTTGCGGCAGCAATTATCTCGTCAGCAAGGCATTCCTCTATTGTCCTCGGATGGGAGAAGGCAGACTCCCTAGCGCCCATCGCTATGTTGCGCAGAGCTATGTCAATGCGCCTAGATGGCGATACGTCAACGCTCACGTGATAGGTGACACCTCCGTAGGTTATCCTGGTCACGTCCTCGTTTGGTGAAGCGTTCTCTATCGCCCGCACGAGCACCTCCACCGGATTCTTTCCGGTCTTCAGGTTGATTATGTCAAAGGCCGTGCTCACCACGTTTATTGCGTGGTGCTTCTTACCGCCCATTCTGCCAGTGTTCTTCCAGTACTTCCTGCCGAAGTGCATCATTTGGTTGACGAGCCTCTCAACTATGTTGACATCGAGCTTCCCAAAGCGCCGATGCTCGTGCCTTCCAAAGGTATGCGGCACGTAGACGGGCCTCATGCCTATGACCTTCTTCAGCCCGGGATCCTTCACCTCGACGTCATCAAAGCTCCACTTGCCGAACAGGAGTATCTTGGGCTCCTCGCGGGGTTTCTTCGACATAGCAATCACCTTCTCGGCTTCTCCTTCTTGCCCAGCAGCAACATCTTGAGCGACACGCCGTTGACCATTGAGACCTGGTATTTAACGCCTGGGATATCTCCCATCGAGCGACCCTGCGATCCACCTATGCCCTCTATAATCACTTCGTCGTGCTCGTCTATGAAGTTAAGTCCGCCATCCCCGGGGACGAACGCCGTAACCGTCTTGCCGTTCTTAACTAGCTGCACGCGAACGCACTTGCGTATGGCTGAGTTAGGCTGCCTGGACTCCACACCTACCTTCTCCAGAACTATGCCGCGCGCCTGGGGAGCGCCCTCCATGGGGTCGAACTTCTCGTCCAGCCTAAGTACGCGCCTCTTGTAGTCGCTGTCGGACCACCTGAAGCGCTTTCTCCTCATGCGCAGCTTCCGGGCGGCGAACTCGCCCAGCGGCGACTTATCACCCATGACCACACCGACGTTTCAACCGGGATAAAAGCCTTTCAGCCGTGCTGCATCAGGAGACCTGTATGCGGTCTATTCCATGGTATCTCTTCGCCAATAGCCTGGCCCTCTCCGCATTCCTGCCCTGCTTGCCCACCACGCGGCCCTTCTCCCTAGGATCCGCCGTGACTATCGCCACCTTTGAGTCGCCGCGCGGTATTATCTTGACGTCCGTAACCCCGCGCCCCAGGGCGTTCTTTATCAGCTTGACCGGGTCGTCCGAATACTCCACTATCTCTACGTCCCTGTTGACCTTCTTCCTGAGATATCCCAGCGCCTCCCTGGCTATCCTATCCCTTGGGACATCGGCGCCCTCATCTATCACGAATATCAGCCTGTCGAATCTATCGTCTATGACGCAGTCCCTTGGTGATATACCAGTAAGTGTAGAGAACAACGACATCAGCCTCAGCTCATTCTCGGTCAATATTATATCGTCCTTGGTCAAGGCCGAGTCACCTCCTCCTGGCGGAGCGGGCCACGCTCAGCGCTCCAGACTCCTCGAGGTCCTTCACGGACTCCAGGAACTTCTCCAGGTCAGCGTCCCCCAGTGATATTATGGCAAGCGCCCTGACCGGATGCTGTCTACCCACGGCCCTTCCCAGTTCGGCCGGGGCAATGTCCCTGAGCTTTATCAGGACTGCCCTGGTGCTCTTGACAGTCTCCTCCAGATCCGATATCTCCTTCTGGCTCAGGTCGTTCGACGCTATGATCAGTTTCGCCGAACCCGCGTGCTTCTTCACGCTGCGCAGGCCGTACTCGGCGCTGCCAGTTCTCCTGACCACCTGCATGAAGTCGGATAGGCTCCTTATGTAATCCTTCATTGCACATCACCCTCCCCGGCCGAACTCATATATAGGTCGACCATTCCCGTGCCAACGGGGATTATCCCGCCCACTATAACGTTCTCGGTCACACCTCTGAGCTCGTCGGTCTCGCCCTTGGCAGCAGCCTCCGCCAGCGTCGGCACGGTTATCTCGAATGCGGCCCTAGCCAGTATGCTGGCCTTTGTGCCCGCGACCCCGTGCCTGCCCACCTGCTGCACTATGCCCTTGTGGGTCATTAGATCCGCCACCAGCATTATATGTCTCACGTCGACCTCCAGTCCCTGTTCCTCAAGCGTGCTCAGCATCTCCTCTATCAATGCCTGTCTGGCGGCCTCTATCCCCAGGACCATCGCTATCTCGTTTATGCTGTTCGTCCTCGTCCTAGTGGGATCCACGCCGGGTATCTGGAAGACCTTCCTGAGATCGGATCCGGAGGTCACTATCACCCACTCGCCGTCCCTCTCCTCCAAGCTCACGCGATTTATTCCAGCTATTCCCTTCACGCGCGTCCTCAACACCTTGTCACGGAGGCTATAGAGGGATGTTATGTCGAAGCTCTCGAGCGAGACGGATATCGTGGCTGAATCAGAATCGTATTCGACCTTGCGCTTGCCCACGCTGAGGGCCTTCGCTACCTCCTCCACCGTGCAGCCTCTGTCCTCCAGGAGCCCCCTGTTGAGCGATATCACGACGGATCCCGTCGAGTAATCAATCTCCACGCTCGACGCTATATCCCCGACGCGCGTGAACAGTATCTCGCGCGCCACCTCCAGCGCCTTGTCCCTGTCGCGCCTGTGCTCCTCGTCCAGATATATCTCCATCACCGGGGTGCTCGGCTGCTTTCTGGCGTCTACGAGCTCTATGAGCCTGGGCAATCCAAGCGTCACATCCTTCTCCTTCACGCCGGCGAAGTGGAACGTCCTGAGGGTCATCTGGGTTCCCGGCTCGCCTATGGATTGCGCGGAGACGATCCCGGCGGCCTCCCCGGGCTCTATCTTGGCGGCGTCGATCATCTGGATCGCGCGGGAGCATATGGCCTCCGCGGATTTGACGCTCATCTCCCTGGACATGAGAACTGATCTTAGCTTGTCGCGCACGTGATCATTGAGGTCCCCTTCGTACTTTGAAAGTATGGAGGCCTTCTCGTCCGGCGTCGCCCTGGGCTCGCTCGGGTCATCGTTCAGCATTATCGTGTCAGCGAGGCGATCCAGGTTCACGGCCTCCCCGTGATCGCTCTTTGCCGGGTCTATCCCGTCCTCACCGTACGTGAACTGGATTATATTGCCCTCGGGATCACGCACGGTGTAATCATACTCGACCCTCAGATGCTCCATCGCGTTCACGAGCCTGCGCTGCATGTAACCGCTCTGCTGGGTCCTGACCGCGGTGTCCACCAGACCCTCCCTTCCAGCCATGGAGTGATAGAAGAACTCTATCGGCGTCAGTCCGTCCCTGAAACTGGACTTCACGAAGCCGTAGGCGTCGGGGCTGGGCTCCCCCTCCTTGAAGTGAGGAAGCGGCCTGTGCCTATATCCGCGCTTTATCCTCTTGCCCCTGACCGCCTGCTGGCCCAGGAGTGCCATCATCTGCCCCAAGTTCAGCGAGCTGCCGCGCGCGCCGGTCCTGCTCATTATGACGCCCGGGTTGTTGCTGGGGAGCACGCGCTCCAAGAGCTCCCCAGCGCGATCCCTGGCCTCGCCCAACGCGTCCATTATCTTCTGCTCCAGCACGTCCTCGAGCCTGAGCCCCCTGACGGGCGTCATGCGCCCGTTCATATAATCGTCGACGTATTGCTGTATCTTCTGGTACGCATCGTCCACCGCCTCCTTTATCTGCGCCTTGACGTCCGCGGGTATCTCTAGGTCGTCGTATCCGTAGCTGAACCCCCTGTCAGTTATGTACTCCTTCAGGACCTTGAGCACCGAGTTGAGGAACCTCCTGGCCTCCTCGTTCCCGTAGTCCTTCACTATCCTGTGGAGTAGACTGTCGGGCTCCTCCGCCCCTATCGACGCCTTATCGATTATCCCGGATACTAGCTGGCCGTCCCTGATGACCACATCGCGCCTCTTTCTCATGCTCTTGGCCCACCTGGAAGTCAGCACGTAGTTGAACCCGCGCGGGAGGAAGAGCGAGAACAACTGCTTCCCGCTGTACATCGGCGTGGGGTCCCTCACCGCGGGCTCCGGGAGGGGACCCGTGTAACCTCCCTCGTATGCGAGGTATGCGAAGGTCTGCGGATCCAGCAGCGTGTCGTCCTTCGTGAGAAGATATCCTGCGGACAGGTAATCCCTTATCGCGCCTATTATGGGGCCGCCATACCTGGGCGATATTATCTGCCCCTGCACGCTCATGAGCTCGTGCGCCTCCGAGCGCGCCTCCTCGCCCTGGGGCACGTGCAGGTTCATCTCGTCCCCGTCGAAGTCCGCGTTGTAGGGCGGGCAGACAGCAGGATGCAGGCGGAACGTGCGGTAGGGGAGCACGCGGACGTAGTGCGCCATTATGGACATGCGGTGGAGCGACGGCTGCCGGTTGAACAGAACGACGTCGCCGTTCATCAGGTGACGCTCGACGACGTACCCGACCTCGAGGGAGCTGGCGTAGGCATCCCTGTCGGGGACGAATTCCAGCCTTATCTTGACGCCGTCCGGCCTCACTATGTAGTTCGCGCCCGGATACTTCCCGGGACCGTTCCTCACGAGTTCCCTAAGGAACTCTATGTTCCACGGAGTGACGCGCTCGGGAACGGTCAGCTTCTTCGCCACCTCGACCGGCACGCCCACCTCGGATATATCCATGCTCGGATCGGGCGATATAACGGTCCTAGCTGAGAAGTCCACGCGCTTGCCGGACAGGCTTCCCCTGAAGCGGCCCTCCTTGCCCTTGAGCCTCTGGGAGAGCGTCTTGAGGGGGCGCCCTGACCTGTGATGGGCTGGAGGTATGCTGGATGCCTCGTTGTCGAAGTAGGTGGTCACGTGATACTGGAGTAGGTCCATCAGATCCTGCATGATGAGCGGTGGAGAGCCGGACTCCTTGGCCTCCTTCACGCGTGCATTGGTCCTCACTATGTCGACCAGCTTGTGCGTGAGGTCGTCCTCCGACCTCACTCCGCTCTCGAGGGTTATCGAGGGCCTCATGGAGACGGGCGGCACGGGAAGCACCTGCAGCACGAACCACTCGGGCCGGGCGGAGCTCGGGTCGTAGCCCAAGAGGCGATAATCGTCGTCGGTTATCTTCTCGAGGCGCTCCCTTATGACTGCAGGAGTTAGCCTCACCGCGCTTCCATCCTCCATTATCTCGTGGAATATATGGGGTCTCGTGAACTCAACCTCGAGCTTCTTCGCGCCGCAGTGAGGGCATATCTTGGCCTTCCTGGCCTTCGCGTAGATCTCCTTAGCTATCTTCTCGCCCAGATCCGGCTTGTACGGGGCGTTCTCCTCCAGCTCCTTCCTGTAGGCCTCTATTTCTGCCTCCGGGATCAGGAGGCGACCGCACGACCTGCAGGTGACTGTGAGGAGCTGTTTTATGTCGTCCGCAAACGACGCGTGAACCACGGGCTCGGCAAGCTCTATGTGACCGAAGTGGCCGGGGCACTCCGGCGCGGGATTCCCGCAGGTGCCGCAGACCTGGCCTGGCTCGAGGACGCCCAGCCTGTTATCCATGAGGCCGCCCGGTATCGGGAGGCCGTCCTCGTCGTAGGTCTCTGGTATAGTTATCTCGACGACCGAGTACTTCCTTATCTCGGTCGGCAGGAAAACGCCGAACTTTATGGCCCGGACCACCTTCGGGGCCTCGAACATCATGGAGGACATCAGGCTCTACCTCCCAGCTGCAGCCTGGGCGCGATCCCCAGGCTCATTATCTCCTGAAGGAGGAGCTTGAACGCATATGCCACGGTGACCTTTGATATCTTGGCGTTCTCACCGCAGACCCTGCAGACGAGCTTCTGCTGCCTCCTGTCGTAGTAGGCTATGTAGCCGCAGCGTTCGCACACGTAGACCTCGGTCTTGTCCGACTCCTCTAGGAGACGATCGCGCAGGAGCATCGAGGCTCCGTAGGCTATCAGGCAGTCCCTCTCCATCTCGCCGAACCGCAGTCCGCCTCCACGGGCACGCCCCTCGGTGGGCTGTTTGGTGAGCATCTGCACCTGGCCACGGGCGCGAGCGTGGATCTTGTCGGCCACCATGTGATGAAGCTTCTGGTAGTAGACAACGCCGATGAATATCTCAGCCTCGAACTTCCTCCCAGTCCTTCCATCGTACATCACTTCCTTTCCGGTCGGCTTGAAGCCGCGCGCTATCAGCTCCTTCCTCAAGTCATCCACGGGTTCCCCGGAGAAGGCGCTCGCGTCCGCGGGCTTACCCCTGAGGGCGGCGGCCTTCCCGGCTATCGACTCTAGGAACTGGCCCACCGTCATCCTAGACGGGAACGCGTGCGGATTGACTATTATGTCGGGTATCACCCCGTCCTCAGTGTAGGGCATATCCTCAGGATCCACTATCATGCCCACGACACCCTTCTGGCCGTGCCTAGACGCGAATTTGTCCCCGAGCTCTGGTATCCTCTGATCCCTGACCCTGATCCTGAAGGTGCGATAGCCCTCCACGGTCTGCGTCAGTATCACCGTGTCGACCACGCCCTTCTCGCTTGGCCTCAAAGCTATCGATGAGTCCCTCCTGTAGAGGCCCCTGGCCTCCGCCTCGCGATACTCCTCTATGAACCTCGGTGGGCTGGTCTTGCCGACCAACACATCACCGCCGGATACCTCGGCCTCAGCCATGACGGCGCCATCCGGCTCGAGTAGCCTGTAGTACTTCTCGCCCCTGTAGCCCCTCACGTTGTCCTCCGGCCTCGGCGCCTCGAATTTGTCCTTGCTGCCTCCTGGATACTGCTGCGCGACTGCCTCATATGTCCTGTAGAAGAACGAGCGGCCCAGACCCCTCTCTATGGATGCCCTGTTCATGACTATTGCATCCTCTATGTTGTATCCCTCGAACGAGAGGACCGCCACGACCGCGTTCTGGCCCAGTGGATGCCTGTCGAGTCCAATCAGATCCATTATCTTAGTCCTGACGAGCGGTTTCTGGGGATAGACAAGCAGGTGCTGCCTTGAGTACAGCGTCAGGAAATAGTTCGTGTGCGGGAACCCGAGGGCCTGTTTGCCCATCGCCGTCTCATACGTGTTCCTGGGGGACTGATTGTGCTCCGGATATGGCACTATCGACGCCACCACCCCCAGCATGGCGGGTGGGTAGAGCTCCAGGTGTGTGTGCTCCGGAGTGAGATCCTCCGGCTTGAGCGCCACGTAGGCGTTCTCCTCCTCATTCGCGTCCAGGAGCTCAAGGACCCCCATCCTCAGAAGATCACGCCACGCTATCTCACCGCGCCTCAGCTTCTCCACATGTTCACGCGTGAGCTTAGGTTTCCCGTTCTCGACGAGCACCAGCGGACGCAGGACCCTCCCGGCGTGGGTGTGCAGAAATATGCGAAGCGTCGCCCTGGGGTCCAAGGGCCTGTAGTAGTACACGCTGACATCGGGGCTTACCTCCCCCCTCCGCCTCGCCCTCCTGACGATATTCACGAGCTTCTCGGGGTCCCGCGCGTAGCCGACGACCCGTCCATTCACTATAACCTTCGCCATGGGTTCCTCTGAGGCCTCGGCAGATCCAACGGGCGCCACACCTGAGCTGTAGAGGAAGTCCAGCACGTCCTGCTCCGGCACGTTGACCGATATTACAGCGTAGAGCGCTAGATTCTTGACCAGACCACAGTTCGAGCCCTCGGGAGTCTCCACGGGACACATCCTGCCGAACTGCGTCGGGTGAAGCTCCCTGGCATCGAAGTTGGGCTGGCTCCTGCTCAGGGGCGACTGGACGCGCCTGAGATGGCTCAGGGTTGAGAGATAGTTAGTCCTGTCAAGTAGCTGCGTTATTCCCACGCTGCCCTTGCCCCAGTTCCCGGTAGCAAGAGCGCTGCTCAGCTTATCCGTTACTATGCCGAGCTTTATGACGGCACCCACCGCGCCTATGCCCCTGCGCTGCCCTATCCTCGATAGCTGATACCGCATGTCCTTGATCAGGTTCCTGAAGGCAGTCCTGAAGAGGTCGGCGAGCAGCTCGCCAGCCAGCTTCACCATCTTGTTCCCATAGTGATCGCGATCGTCCTCCTCTATCCATCCCATCTTGAGCTCCAGAAGCTTGTTGGCGGCCTCAGCCAGATATAGCGCCTTGTCATACCTGCCCTCCTTCCTTCCCAGGTGAGGAAGCAGGTGTATGTCCAGGAGGGTCTCGGCCCTCTTGACCCTCATGCTCTCGCTCATGCCATGGGCAACCCTGTTGCCTATGTAGACGAGGGCGTCCTTCTGGGTCCTCACGTCCAGCGCCTTCTCAAAGGAGATCTCGAGCAGCTCCTGCAGCTCCGGCCTGGTCGATACCATGTCGGCTATCTCGCGGTCGTTCTCGACCCCGAGCGCCTTTATGAGGACCACGAACGGTATCTCCACAGGTGAGAGGGGTATCTTGGCGTAGATGCCGCCGTCCCCCTTGAGGACCAGCTCCACCCTGGAGCGGAATCCCACTATTGATGAGTGAACTATAGCCTTGTAGGTCTCGGTGACCCCCGTCTTCTCCTTTGTGGCGAAGATCATATTGGGTGAGAGATCCTCGAGACCTACTATCACCCTCTCCGATCCATTGACTATGAAGTACCCTCCGGGGTCCTCGGGATCCTCTCCCAGCGATATTAACTCCTCGCGGGAGAGGCCGTTCAGCGCGCAGATCTTGGAGCGGACCATGACCGGAAGGTAACCTATCACGAACGACTGCTTCATGTAGCCGCCGGGCGCCTTCGGGTCCTCCACCATGAACTCTAGGTAGATGGGCGCCGCGTAGGTCAAGTTCCTGAGCCTAGCCTCCATCGGCGTTATGTAGCTCGTGGAACCGTCTATCTCTGTAACCTGCGGCCTGCCCACTTCGACCTTTCCGAACTTGACGTGATAGGTGCCGGTGGGCGTCTCCACGTCGAAGCCGCCTATCTCATCTATTATTGCCTGAAGACCGCGATCTATGAAGTCGTTATACGAGTTCAGGTGCTGCCTCGCGACGCCCTCTGCCTTAAGTATCTCCTCGACGACGGGCCATCCATCGAACAACTCCGCGGCGGAGGAGTTCCTCAACTTCACCCCTCCACCACGTACCGGTAGTATATGGATACACCGGCGGTCTGGCTCCTGCGCGTCACCTTAACTATGTCCCCGGGCTGCGCCCCTATCTCCTTGGCAGCGGGATCTGAGGACAATATGTAGGGAAGCTGGTCCGGCCTTATGCCGTATCTCTCAAGAATGGTCCTGCGCTCATCCTCCCCCACGATCTCATGCTTGGGCACAAGCACGTGCTCGGAGGGCTTGATCTGTATCTTGGGCTTCTGATCGGTCAACCTAGCTCACCCCAAAGCATGAATACCTATAACACATAACTAGCAAGTTGGACCGTCCCAAACGGCTCTTTATATCCTTTTATTGCGAATCCGATGGGGCCATGGCGCGAGCGCTTTCTGGGGCGTCACTCGGCTTCGTCCTCGTCCTCACCCACGATATCACCGAGCTCGGAGGCCAGCCTGGACAGCTGCTCAGCTAGGACTATCTGAGGTGTGGCGTTTGATTCGTCCCTGAGCACGTCCATTATCACGGAGCACCTGTTTATCGCGCGCGCCAGCTCCTCATATTTATCGAGCCCGCCGTTCAGATATGCGTTGAGGAGGCTCATCCTCCAGTTCATCATCAGATACTCGAGGAGCCTCTTGTCATCGGTCCCTATGTCGATCGAGCCCGCACGACCCCCGACTTGCATCCCTCCGTTCCGAACTCGCACAGTTCCCAGGGGAATATCACCCATTCTCTGACCACCCCCAGATGATAGCTCGGTATAAACTTACTCCAAGGTTTCACGAAGAGGGCAGCGGTCTCCACGGACTTGGGAGAGTAACGGTCTCCTATGAAGTCGACCGCGAATGACATGGTGGCACCCTCGTCCACGAGATCGTCTACTATTATCACATCTTTTCCGGCCGCGTCCTCTGTGATCGTGGATAGGACCGTCGGCGAGCTCCTCTCACCAATTCCGGAATAGGACTTGATGTTCAGGAAATCCACACGTGCGCCCAGCCTGTCCGCTACCATGAGGGCCAGCGGACAACCTCCCCTGAGTATTCCTATCACGAGCTCATGCCTCCTGCCACCCCTCACTATGGAGTCAGTGAGGGATTCGGCGAGCCGTCCAAATTCCTCCCATGTCACGAGGCGCCGTTCGGTCAAACATGCCGGCCCGGGCCGGCGTGTATTTATTAGTTCTTTGATTACCCTTCGACGTATAAATAAAATCTGTTTCAAAGCAGTCCATCCATTTACATCGCTTGCCCCCGACTCAATCAAAATCTTTTCAAGTTAGCATGTATATTATTAAATTAATACTAGACGGCGGGGCGGCCCCACAACCCAATCCGGCGCTCGTCGAGGAGCCGGGCCCATCCATGAATATCACGGTCTTCTCCGCGCCCGAGGGAATGCTCGCCAAGGTGATCGGGGAGAAGAGGGCGAGGAAGCTCAGGGAGCTCCTCGACAGGCGCTACGAGGGGAGGGCGGGGGAGGAGTCGCAGGCGCACCTGGCGTGAACTCAGATTCCATGTGTCAGGTAGTCGATCCTTCCCCCGTCCACGACGAGCACCTGGCCGGTCATGTACGCGGACTCGGGGGAGGCGAGGAAAAGTACAGCCGACGCTATGTGCTCGGGCGCGCCAGTCATCCTGAGCATGGACCTGGACCTGAAGAACGACCTCACGGCCTCCGCGTCCTCGGGGGATCTCCCGCCCACGGTCATATCGGTCTCGACCCATCCGGGGGCCACGGCGTTGACCCTGATGCCGTGCGGCGCCAGCTCGAATGCTAGCCTCCTCGTGAGTGTCATGACGGCTGCCTTGCTCACGGCGTAGAACGTGGATCCCGGAATCGCGGTGCCTATCCCCGCGTTGGATGCGACGTTGACGACGACGCCGTGCGTAGACTTCAGGTCCTCGAGAGCCTCCAGCGTCGTGTATATCGTGCCCATCAGGTTCACGTCCATCATCCTCCTGAACGATGCTTCGTCGAACTCCTCGACGGACATCATCTCCATGATGCCCGCGTTGTTCACCAGCACCGAGATGGGTCCCAGCTCGGACTCCACCTTCCTGACCATGGACCTGACCTCGTCGCGGCGAGAGACGTCAGCGCCGACGGCGATCCCACCTATTCTGGAGGCGAGCTCCTCGGCCACGGCCCTGTTTCCACGGTAGTTGACGGCCACCTTGGCGCCCTCCGACGCGAGGGCCTCGGCCACGGCCCTGCCTATTCCCCTCGTGGCACCGGTGACGAGCGCGACCCTATCCTCCAGGCGCCCGACCGCGCCGCGAGCAGCGCGGCGCGAATTGCGGACAGCTTCTCCGCTGGAGACATAGGAGCTTCCCGACCCACCGCCCTGAATCTTCGTTCCATAGGCGATGGAGGATGGGGCAACAGGGGCGGGGGCCACCTGTGCCGCCGCGCCACATACATATGTGAGGAAACTCGGCCCCAAGGTCAACGTTGGCATCACATGCACATGATCCCGGAACTCCGCTATAAAGCGTTGGAGAAAGTTGCCCAGCTCCTTTCCCGGAAATTGCGCCTGCCGATTCCTCAGGATCCAAGAAGCCTCTATGCGACCACAGCATCGCGCACGGAAGAGCCGGGGAGCAACGCCCTTCTGGCGGCGTCCAGCATCCTCTCCAGATACGCGACGTCGGGTGCCTCGTGGAAGCTGTATCCATGGATCGATGATTCCACGAGCTGGACTGGGAGATCCACGAGCTTGGCGTACGCCTGCAGGTCAGCGGACCGCGCGGAGGATATGGCGGCCGCGGCTATGCGCGAGATCTTCCCGTATTGATCAGCTACGCCGGAGTTGGCTGAGAGCAGGCAGCAGTGCTCTATCTCGCACTGCTCAACGCGAAGGCCTGAGGCCGACGCCATGGATAGATAGGGCTCCCAGAGGACTCCCTCATGTACCCTCCCGGACACGAGCGCCCCGAGGATGTCGCCTGGACCGCCGAAGTAGGACCTGGGACCCTCGAGGCCGAGGCGCTCCGCGCAGAGCTCCGTGTTGGACGTGCGGACAACTGCGTGGCCGGATCCCCCGGTTCCGCGCACCACCCCCATGCCGCCGCCGCTCCCTCCCCCGATTATCTGGACCCTCCCACCGCCCAATCTATTGGCGACGAGCGCCGTCAGCGCTGGGACCATGGCCAGCTGTATCCTGCCGGAGAGCAGATCCTGCGCCTCCCTCCAGGCGTCCTCGTAGACGAGCACGCGAACGGGGCCGTAGATGTCCCTCAGCCCCCTGAGGATGCCGAGCACGTAGGGATACTCGGCGGCCCTCATGATCCCCATCGCCACGACGCGCCTGGGCGAGCGCGAAGGGGACGCGAGCAGGACGCCCCCCACCTCCCTGATCTCGATCACCCCCAGCGCAGAGAGCTTCCTGAGATGCCTGAAGATCACGCCCTTGCTCCTCCCGCTCAGCCTTGAGATCTCGCTGAGCGTGAGCTCGCCGCCCTCGGCTATGTGGCCATATATTGTGAGATCCAGGTCGTTGATCCCGGAGGGCCTGCGGGGCATATTGTGGAACAGATGTGCGCAACGTTTAAGTGTTATTATTGAAACAGCTGTTCCACCATGAGGCGCGGGCCCGAGAGGAAGGGCGTCGAGCACGTGGAGGACGCGGAGAGGCACGGCAGGCCCCTCAGCGTTTTCATACTGTGGTTCGCATCGAACTTAACCATAGCTGACTACGCCCTGGGATCAGTCCTCTACGGGCTCCCGCTTCCGTGGATATACTCGATAATCGTGGGCGTCAACGTGGCGGCGGGCGCGCTCCTCGGGGCGGCGGCCGCCATGGGCCCCAGGTTCGGGCTCCCGCAGATGGCGATATCGGAGAGGGTGTTCGGGCGGATAGCCAACAGGGCGTTCGCGACCGCACAGTGGCTGTCGACCATAGGATGGTTCTCCGTGAACACGGTGATAGCCACGCTCGCGCTCCTCCAGATACTCGACATACCCTACTGGGCGGGGGCGCTGGTGACCGTCGCGGTGATGGCCGTCGTCGGGATCTACGGACACGACGCAGTCCATGGGTTCGAGCGCGCTATGTCCGTGGTGCTCGGTGCAATGTTCGTTGTACTCTCGTATGCGGCTGTCCGTGCCGCCGACGCGGCGCTTCCGCACTACCAGGCAGCGCCCAGCCCTTTCGTGGCAGCCATCGCCATCGCCGCCGTGTTCTCCTATCTGGCGAGCTGGGCGCCGTACGCCAGCGACTACTCGCGCTATCTACCCGAGGGAACCAGCAGGTGGAGGATTGCGATGTACGCGATGGTCGGCGGCGCAGTGGCGAGCGCGTGGATAGAGCTCATAGGCACCGCGATCTACGTGGCGGCCGGCAATCCGTCACTGGACATGATGAGCGCCACGGTGGACGTGGTGGGCAGGGCGTGGGCGCCGGCCGTCATGATAGCGATATTCCTGGGAGGCCTCGCCGCGAACGCGCTGAACCTGTACTCCAACTCCGTATCGGCGCAGGCGATCAGCGCAAGGTTCAGGCGCATCTACGCGGCCGCAGCGGGCGCGGTCATAGGGTACGGCCTCTCCGTCCTCGGGGGAGTGTACGTCTCATTCACCTCCTTCTACGAGGGGTTCCTACTCCTGCTGGACTACTGGATAATGCCGTGGGCCGGCGTGCTGATCGCCGCGGTGTACGCGAGGAGGCGCGGCGGCGCTCGCGAGGCGATAATCTCGTACGTCCTGGGGATGGCGGCCTCGACCCCGTTCATGAACCTGACTCCGTACGGGATACAGTACGTGGGACCTGTCGCCGCCGCCCTGGGTGGAGCGGACCTCAGCTACTTCGTATCCTTCGCGGTCGCGATTGCCGCGTACCTGCTGCTCGACCGCGCAGCGGGAAGCGATCCCGAGGGATCGCACTAATATATTTGGCATCCATACCGACGGCGTGGGAGAACTCCTCGTCAGAGGAGGGCGCGTGGTCACGGGACAGGGGATCCTCGAAGCCGACGTCCTCGTGAGGGACGGTCTCGTGGTGGCGCTCGGTCGCAGAATAGTTGCGGATGGCGCAGAGGTGCTGGACGCGAGGGGGATGCTCGTTCTGCCGGGGGCGGTGGACGAGCATGTGCACTCCA
>JAGDXL010000015.1:9160-9674 GCA_023256385.1 Nitrososphaerales archaeon | reverse complement strand
CGGGATGACGGAGAAGGAGGACTTCTCGACCATGACGAGGGCGGCGGCGGCAGGGGGCGTGACCACAGTCGCGGACATGCCAAACACGATTCCGCCCGTGGACTCCGCCAGGAGGGTAGCCGACAAGGGGAGGGACGTCGCCAGCAGGGCATATGTGGACTACGCGCTCTTCGCGGCGCTGACGGACTCGAACGTCACCGCGCTCGAGGAGATCATAGGGTCGGGCGCCATTGGGTTCAAGGCATACATGGGTCCCACGACGGGGGGAATAGGCCCGCCGAGCGACTGGTCGGTCCTATCGGCGCTCAGGTTCTCGAGGGCCACGGGGGTGCCGGTCTTCTTCCACGCCGAGAACGGATCGCTCATCGACGGATTCTCGAGGGAACTGAGGGACGCGGGGAGGTCGGATCCTGCGGCGCACAGCGAGGCGAGGCCCCCCGTCTCGGAGGAGGTAGAGGTCGCCAGGATCGCGCGCCTAGCAGCAGCAGTGGGAGGCGGGGTGCGCGCTCACATA
>JAGDXL010000015.1:0-9150 GCA_023256385.1 Nitrososphaerales archaeon | reverse complement strand
TGAGCGCCGCGGGCACATTGAGGATCCTGGAGGAGAACCGCGAATTCCTGAGCGCAGAGGTGTGCCCACACCACCTCCTCTTCACCGTTGAGGACTACGCAGCACGCGGCCTCACGATAAAGGTGAACCCCCCGGTGAGGACCGCGGAGCACAGGGATGCCCTGTGGAGGGAGGTGAGATCGGGGCTGATAAGCACCCTTGGATCGGACCACGCGCCGCACGCGCCGGAGGACAAGGAGGGCGAGGTGTGGAGGGCCGCCTCCGGCATACCCGGAGTTCAGACGATACTGCCGTTCGCCGTGGACTCGGCGCTGAGGGGCCTCATGCGCGTGGAGGACGTCCCGAGGCTCCTCTCGGAGAATCCGGCGAGGATCCTCGGGATTTACCCCAGGAAGGGGGCGCTGGTGCCGGGGGCGGATGCCGACATAAGTGTGGTGGATCCGCGGGGACGCTGGGTGGTCCGGGAGGGGGACCTGTTCTACAAGCATCCCGAGGTGTCCCCCTACATCGGGATGGAGTTCAGGGGGAGGATAGTCTACACCGTGTTGAGGGGCGAGGTAATATACCGGGATGGGGAAATTGCGGGGAGGCCAGGTGGAAGATGGGTGACGCGTGGGGGCGCCCTCTGAGGGCTGACGTCCCGGTCCCATGTGTGCTGGATGCGCACGTGCACAGCCCGATCCTGGGGAGCCCGGCGGAGGCGAACGAGTACCTCAGGGGGCTGCTCTCGATGGGGCTGGGAGGAGCAGTCATACTCGGCATACCGCCGACCCGGGAGCTGCTCTCTACGGTCACGCTGGACGACGTGTCAAACGAGTACGAGAGGAACAGAGACCTCGTGGAGAGGTTCGCGGCCGCCGTGAGCTCGAAGCTCACGCCGGAGGCGCTCTATTTGACCGCCGAGAGGTTCATCGACGGGTACTGCCAGTTCAAGCGCCACTCGGAGATCTCCGCGCTCTCGAACTTCGAGCTGCTCTACCCGGCCAACCTGTCGCTGGGGACCGATGAGCTGGCCAGGAGCCTCGAGGAGGCGCTCCGCAGGGGGTTCGGCGGCTTCAAGGTGATATCGACGTTCTTCTTCAAGAGGCTGGACGACCCGGCCGTGGAGACCGTGCTCGAGGTCGCCGATTCGGACGACGTGCCCGTCACCGTGCACTCGGGATGCGATCCGGGGATATGGGAGCTCCCGAAGTACTGCAAGTACGGCGATCCGTCCAGGCTGGACCCCATCCTCTCGAGGCACAGGAACGTCAGGGTGATACTGGCGCACGCAGGCTCGTACAGCGCGATAGCGCCGGGGGTGTTCATGGAGGAGGCGCTGGACCTCGCTAGGAGGTACCCCGAGGTCTACGCGGACACGGCGGCGCTCCCGCCGGAGCTGGCGGAGATGGTGCTGAGGGACTTCCCGAGGGGAAAGGTCATGTACGGCTCCGACTACCCGGCCGTGGCGGACGAGGATCCCAGGAGGTACATGGAGGACGTGTTCCTGACCATGGAGTCCGCGGGCCACCCAGAGTCGGAGCTGGAGGAGTACGCGCAGGGGACGGCGGGGCGCGTGTTCTCGATCGAGTGCTCCGACTGGATCTAGCCGCGGGCGCGCGCCCACACTATCCGGCCATAGTAATATAATATTAAATTTATATGATAACCTATTAGATTTAATTGAAATTCGTTGGCGCCGGAATAAATATAATCTAATTTCCAGTATGCAGAACATTTATTAAGAATAACACGCTAACTAACGATAAGATGCCTACGAATGAGATAGAGAATCTTCCATACATGGAAAAATACAATCCTTATCAGAAGGCATACCTAGATTTTTGGAAGGAGAGCGTCGCCGACATCAGGAAATTCTGGGACCAGGAGGCCAGGAAGCTCCTCTGGTACCGGACCTGGGATAAGGTGCTAGACGACTCGAATCCGCCGTTCTACAGGTGGTTCGTGGGCGGGGAGACCAACATGACGCTGAACGCGCTGGACAGGTGGAAGGGGACGCACGTGTTCAACAAGGTGGCTTACTACTGGGAGGGCGAGGACGGCGCCAGGAGGTCCGTGAGCTACAGGGAGCTCTACGAGGAGGTCAACAGGTTCTCGAAGGCGCTGCAGGACCTCGGGGTGGGCCCGAACAGCACCGTCACCATATACCTTCCGATGATACCGGAGCTCCCCATAGCAATGCTCTCGGTGGTGCGGCTGGGCGCCATCCACAGCGTCGTCTTCTCCGGGTTCAGCGCCCAGGCACTGGCCGACAGGATCGTGGACGCGAAGTCCAAGATCGTGATAACCGCGGACGCGTACCCGAGGAGGGGCAAGCCCGTGGAGACGAAGAAGACCGCAGACGATGCCGTGGCGATAGCCGAGAAGTCGGGAGTGAACGTGGAACACGTGGTGGTTGTCAGGAGGCTCGGGACGGACGTCCCGTGGAAGGAGGGGAGGGACCTCTGGTACCACGAGCTGATGTCCAAGTACTCCGATACAACGTACGTGAGGCCGGAGCCCAGGAAGGGAGACGACATACTGTACATGCTCTACACGAGCGGGACCACCGGGAAGCCGAAGGGAATCATGCACAGCGTCGGAGGGAACATGGTGTACGTGCACAGCGTCTTCAAGTGGAACTGGGACATAAGGCCGGAGGACGTCCACTGGACGATGGCGGATGTGGGATGGGTCACGGGACACACGTACATAGTGTACGGGCCGCTGCTCCACGGGGCCACCGAGGTCCTGTACGAGGGAGCCATAGACTATCCTAAGCCGGATAGGCCGTGGGAGATGATCGAGAGGTACGGCGTCACTATATTCTACACGTCGCCGACCGCCGAGAGGGCGCTGAGGGCCTACGGGGACGAGTGGGTGGACAAGCACGAGATGCCGACGCTGAGGATACTCGGCACCGTGGGCGAGCCGATAAACCCGGACGTGTGGCACTGGTACAACGAACACGTGGGAAAGGGCAGGTGCCCGATAGTCGACACCTGGTGGATGACCGAGACGTCCGCGGCAATGATATCGCCAGCGCCGGGGATAGCTACGGTGACGCTGAAGCCGGGATCCGCGACGTTCCCATTGCCCGGGATAGTCGCGGACGTCCTGGACGAGGACGGGAAGCCGACGCCGCCCGGCGTCAAGGGCTACCTGGTGATAAAGCAGCCCTGGCCGGGGATACCGCTCGGGATCTGGGGCGATCCGGAGAGGTTCGTCAAGGTGTACTTCAGCAGGTTCCCGCCGTACTTCCAAGCGGGCGACTACGCGGTGAGGGACGAGGAGGGATACTTCTGGCTCCTCGGGAGGGCCGACGAGGTCCTGAAGGTGGCGGGCCACAGGCTCGGCACGATAGAGATGGAGGACGCGCTGCTGAAGCACCCAGCGGTCGCGGAGTCGCTGGTGATAGGGATGCCGGATCCCACGAAGGGCGAGGTCCCCGTGGCTGCGGTGGTCCTGAAGCCGGGCTACAAGCCGAGCGAGGAGCTGAAGCAGGAGCTCATAAAGGTGGTGAGGGACAACATAGGCGCGATAGCGACCCCCGAGACCGTGCTCTTCGTCCCCAAGGTGCCGAAGACCAGGAGCGGGAAGATAATGAGGAGGCTGCTGAGGGACATACTGCTGAACAGGCAGCTGGGCGACGCGACCACGCTGGAGGATCCGAGCGCGGTGGAGGCCCTCAAGGCCGCCTGGGACGAGTTCAAATCGAGGATGGGATCATGAGCCAGAACCAACCGTTCGCCAACCCGGGCAGCCTGGGCCTCTGGGGATTCGCCCTCACCACGATCGTCCTGAGCTTCGCCAACGCCGGGATAGTGCACACCACCGGGATGACCCTCGCCTACATGTTCTTCTGGGGCGGCATGGCCCAGGTCTTCGCCGGGTGGATGGACTTCAAGAGGAATAATATGCTCGGCGGGACCGCGTTCAGCACGTACGGCCTGTTCTGGATAGGGCTGGGGTTCACGCTCCTCCTGGGGCTGAGCGTCAGCGGGGGCGAGGTGGGCCTCTGGATGTTCCTGTGGGGCGTGCTCACCCTGGTCTACGCGATTGGGTCAGCCAAGCTCAAGGCGACGGTGCTCACGACCGTCTTCATACTGCTGGTCATCACGTTCGAGCTCTTGGCAGGATTCTACTGGAGCGGCAACCTGGGCGTGCTGCACGCCGCCGGCTGGATGGGGATAATAACGGGGCTGGACGCGCTCTACCTCGGGGCCGCCACCATCCTCAACGGAGTATCGGGCAAGAAGGTCCTGCCCGAGTGAATCAATCTATTTATTTTACTTTATTTATTCTATTTTTAGATTTATCTGGCACTTGGCCAACCTTTTAATTTCGGCGACGTTAATTTACTTTGTTGACCCCTGATTCGAGCCCGCTCGCAGTCTACGTGGCCAAGGGCACCAAGTACGCCTTCAGGCTGGCGGACCGGGAGGACTCCGACGCCATAGTGAAGTTCTACTCGTCCATGGACCCCGAGACTCTGTTCATGCGCTTCCTCTCGGCGTACAGGAACTTCGAGGGGCACGTGCGCGGGATATTCCCTCCCGAGAACTCGCTCGGGTTCGTCCTGATAGGGGAGATCGAGGGCGTCATGGTCGCGGAGGGTGAGTCGTTCATGGACGGGAGGCGCTGTGCGGAGCTCGCGCCGGTCGTCCATCCCTCGCACAGGAAGAGAGGGCTCGGGACCGTGATCACCGCGCTGATGGTGGTCGAGGCCGTCAGGAGGGGTGCGATCTGCATCGAGGTGTTCTACCACATGGAGAACACCCCGATGGCCAGGATAGCGAAGTCGCTCGGGATGAAGCTCAGCGTCGTGGAGGAGGTCATGCACGGCGTCGTGGGCGCCGAGGAAGGAGCCGCCAGGGCGATGGAGATCCTCAGAAACAGGGGCGTGGAGCTGGCCGTCGACGTCAGCGAGACAGCATCCTCCGCGCCATGACGGCGAGCAGCCCCGTGAAGAAGGCGGCGAACGCCAGCAGGTACGCGAAGTCAAGGTAGATGTTCACGCCGGGCGTCGCCAGGAGCAGCCCCCTCGCGGCCTCGTTGGAGTAGGTTATCGGGTTCACCATTGCGACGTCCCTCAGCCACCAGGGCATCATCTGGAGCGGGTAGAAGGAGTTGCTGGTGAACAGGAGCGGCATGTTGACCAAGTTCATTATCATCATCTGGCTCTCCCAGCTCGTCGCCCGCAGCGCCAGTATCAGGAAGAGCGAGGAGAGCCCCATGGAGAGCAGGAAGAGCGCCGCGTAGGTCCCCAGGAAGTCCATCGGATTTATCCCCGCGCCGAACTGCATGCCGAGGAGGACCGCCACCAGGAGGACAACGGTGGCCTGTACCAGTGATTTGATTACGGACGCCAGCGCCTTGCCTATCACCAGGTTGGACCTGGGCACGGGGGTCGTGAGGAGCTTGTTGAGTATCCCGAGCCTCCTGTCCCAGACCATGGTCATGCCGCTGTTCATCGACATGAAGAGCACTATGAACGATAGCATGCCCGCGGCGAGGAAAGAGAAGTAGTCGGAGGTGCCGAAGATCCTCAGCATCACATCCCTCCCTATCTCGTTGATCACCTGGGACGGGATGTTGAGCCCGGGGATCTGGAGGCTGGACGCCGTGAACAGGTTCCCGAGGTTCATTGCCTTGCCGAAGAGCGCGAGCCAGAGTATGGGCTGGACGAGCGACATCCCTATTATGAATGGCACCTTGTACCATTTGACGAGCTCCCTGTTGGCCACGGCCCATATCCCGTGCAGCGGCCCGTGGCTCCTGTCGCTCATGACCTGGCCCTCCTCAGCGTGGCCCTCATCGCAAACATCTCCTCCGACGACGCCTGCGCGTCCCTGAGCCTCCTCCCCGTGTACTCCATGTAGACCTCGTCCATCGTGGGCTCGCTCACCTCCATGCGCTTCACCTGTATCCCGGACTCCATGAGGGCCCTGATGAGCTCGGGGAGCGCGGTGGATGCATCCCTGAGCTTGAAGACCAGGGATCCCTCGTACTCCCTGGGATCGACGCCGAGGGAGCGCAGGAGCTCGACGGCCGCTGCCTGATTGTCCACCGCGAGCGTCACGACGTCCCCTCCTATGCTCTCCTTGAGCTCCCTGGGCGTGCCGATCTTCACTATCTTCCCCCTGTCCATTATCGCTATCCTGGTGGCGTAGAGGTCAGCCTCCTCCATGTAGTGCGTGGTGAAGAGGATCGTCATCCCGTACTCCTCCTTCAGCTTCCCTATGTACGACCATATCGCGGTCCTCGTCTGCACGTCCAGCCCCAGGGTCGGCTCATCCAGGAACAGTATCCTGGGGGAGTTTATGAGGCCCATCGCTATCTCGAGCCTGCGCCTCATCCCCCCGGAGTACGCCTCGACCTTCGTCCTGGCGAACCTGGAGAGCTCGACCATCTCGAGGAGCTCCTGGGCCCTCCTCCTGGCCTCGGCGCCCGGAATTCCGTAGAGGCTCGCTATGAACGTGAGGTTCTCCCACCCCGTCAGGTCCTCGTCCGCGGTGTACTCCTGGGGCACTACGCCTATTGTCCTCCTGACCATCTCCGGCTGGGACGAGACGTCGTAGCCGCCTACGACCGCGCGGCCCTCCGTCGGCTTGATCAGGGTTGTGAGCATGCCTATCGTGGTCGACTTCCCCGCGCCGTTCGGCCCCAGGAGCGCGAAGACCTCGCCCTCCATGACGTCCAGGTCTATGTGGTCCACCGCGGTGAGCTTGCCGTTGTAGACCTTGGTGAGGCCCCTCGCAACTATCGCGCCCTCGCCCAGCCCCGGCTCAGGCATCCTCGGACAGCCTCCTCAGCCTCTCCGCGATCTCCGCTATCCTCTTCCCGCGGCCGGCCAAGGATCCGGATCCCCTCACCTCCTCCAAGTACCTCACGTAGCCGTCGAGCTCCTCTAT
Organism: Nitrososphaerales archaeon; assembly: GCA_023256385.1. GTDB lineage: Archaea > Thermoproteota > Nitrososphaeria > Conexivisphaerales > Conexivisphaeraceae > Conexivisphaera. The sequence continues at coordinate 2,257 of JAGDXL010000015.1, read as the reverse complement.
GGCGACGTCGACGCTCATGGGCTTCCTCTGCGGAACCCAGTAGCTCTCCTCCAGCTCCCTCCTGCCGCGCTCCGTCAGCTCATATCTTCCGTCGGACCCCCTGGATATGACACCTTCCTCCACCATTGAGGAGAGGAGCGGGTAGACCGCCCCCGGGGATGGCCTCCAGAGGCCCCACCACATCTTCTCGACGGTCGATATTATCTCGGCACCGTTCGCCGGGGACTGGCTCAGGACCCAGAGCACGAGCCCCCTCAGCGCCCCGTGTCCGTGATAGCTCCTAGGCATCGGTATCATATCGTGAGCGATATCGAAGACGATATTTAGGTGTTTCCCGTTTTCCGCGGAGGCTCTACAGATAACTTTTTAAACCTCATGGCTCTACTACTCAACAATGAGCGCGATAAGTCGTGCCTCATTGGATCAGGAAATTTACCTGCGTTCGTTGACGGGATATCTGGTGGGGAGACATCTCATGGCCGGCTTCAGGAAGGTGGCAGTCCTGACGTACCCGGACAGAATCTGTTCGGCGATGGCGGCAGCGGCGCTTGCCTCGTATGAGGCATCGGGGAATTACCGCGACGCGGCGGGGGCAGTCTTCCTGCTGGAGCAGGGGAAGGAGGAGGACGCCGCCGGATCCGTCGTGAGGTACGGAGCGGACGCCGTCTACCTGTCGTTCGGGGGCGAGCAGAGGATGTCGGACGTAGCCTCACTCACGGCGAGGGCCGTGGGAGCGCTCGCCAGGGCCGGCTACAGGGGAGTGCTGCTCGTCCACGTCAGGGCATGGCTGGCGACGAAGCAGATGTCCTCGCTTCTCTCGGATCCGGCGCTGGCCTCGTACCTGAGGGGACTCGGGGAAATCAGGGTGTTCACGGCCGACGCGGCGGCGAGGAAGTTCCTCTTCAACAGGGTTCGCATCGGGGAATCCGGGGCGGCCCTGGAGCGCTACGCGGAGGCGGAGATCACGAAGGAGCACGCGGACCTCCTCAGGATATCCCTTCCCCCTCCCGAGTAGGCCTCAGCTCCAGATAGGCCGGTGGGCTGCGCCTAAGCGGATCCAGCATCATGCTCAACCTCTTCTCGATGCAGCACGACCTGAGGATACTCGCCGCCTCCCTGGCCTCGTCGCCCTCCAGGATGCGCGCACGCACATCGATCGGGGGACCCAGCGGCCTCCCGAGTATCGTGGAGGGCTGCACCAGCGCGCGCGGGTTCCTGCGGATCCTCTTCACCTTCCCAGAGTTGAGGGAGGTGTGGACCAGGATCCTGTCGCCGTCGAGCGCGAACAGGACGGCGGTGGGCACGGGGGTTCCGTCGCGTCTGAACGTCGTAAGAAGGAGGTACTTGTGCCCCCTCAGCTCGTCCAGCGCGTCGCCGGAGCCCATGATGTCACCCCTTCCAGATGCCTATCGCTATCCCTATTATGAAGAAGATGGAGACGCCGGAGAATATCGCGGGGGCGCTTGATATCCACTGGGTCACGAGCGCGGCGGCCCTCGACATCAGTGCCTGGGCGGAGACCCCCGGGAGGGATATGCCGATGTAGGTGCCCAGGAGGACGGCGACGACGAATATTATGAACGAAACTATCGCCTTCTTTATCGCGAGGCCGAAGAGCAGTCCGTCGACGAACGCCAGGACCACCAGAAGTAGTGGCTCATATGGTTGAATTGCGGGTGGAAGCGCTATCATTCCCGGATCTTCGGGAAGGGGGCTATAAAAGGAAATGCCGTGAATGCGACCCGGCGCGCCGTGCTGATAACAGCTACATAACAGATGATATTCTTGAAGACTCTTTCATAATACTATAATCGACGGGACGAATATGGAGCGGCTCTATACCCTCAAGGAGGCAAAGAAACTTCTAGGGGTCACTACGCAGACGATACAGAAGTGGGATAGGAGCGGCAAGATAAGAGTTGTCAGGACCCTCGGCGGCAGGAGGAGGATACCGGAGAGCGAGATAAAGCGCATCCTCGGCCTGAGTGAGGAGAGGGAGGTAATCGGGTATGCCCGGGTCTCCTCCTCGACGCAGAGGGATGACCTGGAGAGGCAGAAACAGGCGATACGGAGCTACGCGAGGGAGAGGGGCTACGGAGACGTGCAGGTGCTGGCCGACGTCGGCTCCGGGCTGAACGAGGATAGGAGGAACTTCGTCAAGCTACTGGGGATGGTCGCCGAGAGGAGGGTCTCAAGGGTGATAGTGACGCACGGCGACAGGCTCACGAGGTTCGGCTTCGAGACGCTCAGGAGGATG
>JAGDXL010000002.1 GCA_023256385.1 Nitrososphaerales archaeon | reverse complement strand
GGAAGTAAACACGTCATCCCATCGCGCACACTAGGAGGACATCATACCTGAGGTTGGACGGAACTTTACGCCACGATCCATATATTTAAGCAGCCATGCGACATCGGCCGCGGGGCCCGTAGCTCAGCCAGGACAGAGCGCCGGCCCTCTAAGCCGGTGGTCGGGGGTTCGAATCCCCCCGGGCCCGTTTCATATGACGTTAGAAGGTCGAAGGAAGCAATAACGCCTGTTGGGGAAGGGACACGGGACTTCCCTTAAGACTTTGAGACGGCTCGCGCGCTCCACAACGTTCTACGTCGGAACACAGGGTGGGGGCCATCCATTGCGCCCGCGGAGCTCCAACCCGCCATCCACGAGGTTGCAATGTGGTTGTAATAGCCTAAGATGCTCCCGGGGAGCGGGGAAATGACGTGCTTTGTAAAGTAGCGATTTATGGGCCCGGCCGGGTTCGAACCGGCGTCCTCAGGCTCCGAAGGCCTGCGCCCTCTCCAGGCTGGGCTACGGGCCCATCAAGATATGCCGAGGTCTGAATTATCCTTACCTGATATCGAATATCGGACAGATTCGGTATCAACACGACCTAGCAGGACATTAGCTCGCTGCTACTGCTGCTCCTTGGCCTTCTCTAGGTACGATGTTATCTCATCTATTCCCAGGCGACGCATGCGCCTTGTCTTCACATCTATCACCGCCATCTTAACACTGCGCGGATCCAGCACCTTGTGCTCCTCGGTCCTGCTCGCTCCCCTCAGTATCATCAGTATCGCATCGTCCATGCTCATTGATTCAGAATAATTCGCCTCGAAGTACTCATTCAGCTGATCGCTTCCTCCTCCAATCGCTATCGCGCTGTATCCCAGATAAGTTCCGCTCGGATCCGTCGTGAAGACGCTCGGTCCGTTCCTGTCGACTCCCGCCAACACCAGCGAGACCCCGAATGGCCTCACGCCTGCGTACTGCGTGTACTGTTGCGCTAAATCTCCCAGCCTCTTGGCCAGCGTCTCGACGGTTATCGGTTCATCGTACAGTATTCTATGGTTTTGCGCCGTCACCCTTGCGTTATCTATCAGCACGCGCGCGTCTGGCACGTATCCGGCGGCCACAGCCCCCACGTGGTCATCCACCTGGAACAGCTTCTGGCTCAGCGAGACGTCCTGGAGCTTCCTCAGCCTCTCCTCGGCGAAGAGGACCACGCCGTCCACGGCCCTCGCGCCGACCGCCAGCGTGCCCCTCCTCACGGTCTCTATCGCGTACTCCACCTGATAGAGCCTGCCGTCGGGTGAGAATATCGTCAGGGCACGATCATATCCTGCAGAGGGAGCGAACATCCTCGGGCGCCCATAAGTTGCTAATCCTTAAAAGGCTTTACCAGCATTCGGCCGGACATGAAGTTCAAGCATCTGGAGTTTGACCGGAAACGCATGGTCCTCAGGGTCCTCGACCAGAGGGCACTTCCCACCCGCATCAGATGGCGTGACGTGGACGGCGCTGAGTCGGCGCGTGACGCCATAAAGACGATGGTGGTCAGGGGCGCCCCCCTGATAGGGGTCGTCGGCGCGTTCGGCCTGGCGCTGGAGCTCTCAAGGAGAGACCCAGGACCCGAGGTGGCCCGCGCATTGGCTGAGCGCGTGTCATCCGCGAGGCCTACAGCGGTCAATCTCCCCCGGGCAGTCAGCCGCGTCCTCGATTCATACCTGAGGGGAGGGGCTGATGAGGCCCTCAGGGAGGCCGAGTCGATACTCGAGTATGAACGCGAGTCGGCGCGCATGATAGGGGTGCACGGGGAGCGGCTGTTGATGGACGGGGACGTCGTGCTGACTCACTGCAACGCCGGCGCCCTCGCGACCGTGGAGTACGGAACCGCGCTGGCGCCCATCAGGGTGGCGATCGAGATGGGAAAGAGGATTCGCGTGATCGCCGATGAGACTCGTCCAGTTCTCCAGGGCGCCCGCCTCACCGCATTCGAGCTGGTCAAGGATGGCATTGATACTACTCTGATATCGGACACGATGGTGGGTTACGCCATGAGCAAGGGTTTAGTCAACAAAGTCATAGTGGGCGCTGACAGGGTCCTGATGGACGGGTACGTCTTCAACAAGATAGGGACGTATCAGGTGGCCATACTGGCGAGAACTCATCACGTTCCGTTCTACGTCGCGATGCCGCTCTCCACGCTGGATCCCACGAGCTCCCCGGAGGACGTCGTGATAGAGGAGAGGGATCCCAAGGAGGTCCTCTACGTCAGGGGGAGGCGCATAGCCCCCAGGGGCGTGAAGGTGATGAACCCCGCGTTCGACATGACGCCCCCCGAGTATGTGAGCGCCATAATAACGGAGAGGGGAATAGCGGAACCTCCCTACCGGGAGAGCCTCGCGGAGTTGCTCGGCCAGATGCAGCAGTGATGGAGCTGGCCGGCGGCTCGATCGGGCCATATACTCTTTTCGGTCGCGCTTCCGCATCTAGGCATATCGCGTGATGACGGACGAGATTTTATTATCCCGCCTGACGGAACCACTAACGTGAGTGGAAAGCTGACTATCGCCAGGCTGGAGGTGGGCGGGGAGAGATTCGAGGTGCTGGTCAACCCGGATAAGGCCCTCAAGTACAAGACGGAGGGTAAGCCGGGGATTGAGGAGGTGCTCGCCATAGACGTCATATACACCGATGCATCCAAGGGGGAGAGGGCATCCGAGGAGAGGATGAGGAAGGTCTTTCACACGACCGACGTCACTAAGATAGCGAAGGAGATACTTGACAGGGGGGAGCTTCAGATAACGGCGGAGCAGCGCAGGCAGCTGGCCGAGGAGAAGAGGCGGCAGATAGTCACGTACATCTCGAGGAACTTCGTCGATCCCAGGACGAACCTTCCCCATCCCGCCGTCAGGATCGAACAGGCCCTGAAGGAGGTGAGGGTGGCCATAGACCCGTTCAGGCCGGCCGAGGAACAGGTGAAGAAGATAGTGGAGGAGCTGCGCCCAATCCTACCCCTGAAGACTGGATCGATAAGGCTTAACGTAACCATTCCCGCCCCCTACGCGTCAAAGGTATATGGAATGCTGAAGTCCTACGGTGAGATAAAGGATGAGAGGTGGACTGAGGACGGAGGAGTCAGGGTCATCATAGAGATCCCGCTCGCGTCCCAGGGCACCTTCATGGACAGGCTCGCGTCGGCCACAAGGGGGAGCGCCAGCGCCACCCCCGTGGAGAGGTGATATGTAGTTGGTCGGCACGAGGGGGAGGAAGTACGCCGTGCCCGGCGACCTTGTGGCCGAGGGCAGATCGCTCGTGGCGGGGGAGAACACGTACAAAGTAGGCAACAGGATATACGCGACCTCCGTGGGGCTCGTGGAGATATCCGGGAACGAGGTGCGCATTATCCCGCTGGAGGGCAGGTACGTGCCAAGGCAGGGCGATGTGGTGGTTGGAATAGTGACGGATTACAACGCGGTCGCCTGGACGGTCGACATAAACTCCATCTTCTATGGATCCATATTCGTGAGGGATCTCGTGAGGAGGGGATCTATGGAGAAGCTCGCCATATCGGACGTGCTCAACGTCGGCGACGTCGTCGTGTCCAAGATATTCTCATTCAGCGTCAACAGGGATCCGTTGCTCTCCCTCAGGGGTCCCGGGATGGGGCGGGTGACCGAGGGAGAGCTCATGCGCATATCACCTCGCAGCGTGCCGCGCCTGCTGGATAGGCGGGAGCGCCTGTACAAGATGATAGAGGAGGCGACGGGCTGCGAGCTAACGATAGGGATGAATGGTTTAATAGTGGTGAAGGGTGCACCGGATGGCATATTGCAGGTCGCGAGGGCATTGAGCGTGGTCGAGTCGGAGCCGAGATACGAGGCACTGGTCAGGAAGCTCAGGTCGCTCCTGAAGGTGCGGGAGAAGGAGCCCGAGGAGGGCAACGGCAAGGAGGGAGTGGAAGTTGGCGCAGGGCAGTGAGGGACCTGAGGCGCAGAAAGAGCGCAGGCTGATAGATGATCAGGGAAAGCGCACCGACGGCCGTGGACCGAACGATATGCGCCCCCTGAGGCTGGAGGTGGGCATGCTCAGGAACGCCGATGGTTCCGCATATATAGAACTCGGGAAGAATAAGATAGTGGCGGCCGTCTACGGACCAAAGGAGGTACATCCCAGGCACCTGGTCCTCCCGGATCGCATGCTCGTCAAGTGTCGCTATCACATGTCGCCGTTCTCCGTGGAGGAGAGGAAGCCACCGCAGCCCTCCAGGAGGGAGATAGAGATATCCAAGGTTATACGTGAGGCGCTGGAGGCCGCGATAATGGTGGACCAGTTCCCCAGGACTGCGCTTGACGTGTTCGTGGAGGTGCTCGAGTCGGATGGGGGGTCGCGCGGCGCAAGTATAACGGCCGCATCCCTCGCGCTCGCCAACGCCGGGATACCCATGAGGGACATGGTGGCTGCATGCGCCGTTGGAAAGGTCGATGGACAGATAGTGCTTGATCTGAACGACGTTGAGGATAAGGAGGGCGAGGTCGACATGCCCGTCGCCTACATGCCCAACTTGGACAGGATAACGTTGCTCCAGATGGATGGAAAGCTCACGATAGATGAGTTCAAGAGGGCGCTGGATCTGGCGCTCCAGGGCTGCAGGCAGCTCTACGAGGCCCAGAGGAAAGTATTATATGCACACTATTTCAGCTCGTCCACATCGGGCGAGCAGAAGGGGCAGTGAGCAGTATGTCGATAAGCAGGCGGAACTTCGTGGTGGAGCGGCTCCGGAAGGAGAAGCTCAAGGAGCTGCTGGCGAAGGGCCAGAGGCTAGACGGGAGGGGGCTCAGGGACTACAGACCCCTGAGCATATCCACCTCGGTGGTGAGCAAGGCCGAGGGCTCCGCGCAGGTCTACTTGGGGAACACTGCTGTGATAGCGGGCGTGAAGACCTCGCTGGACAGGCCGTACAGGGACACGCCTGACAGGGGCAACCTGATAGTGAACGCGGAGCTGCTGCCGCTGGCGTCTCCATACATAGAGCTCGGCCCGCCAAACGAGAACGCCATCGAGCTCGCCAGGGTCGTGGACAGGGGAATAAGGGAATCGGGCATGGTGGACATGACTAAGATGGTCGTGAAGCCGGGGGAGCTCGTCTACTCAATCTTCGTGGACATAAACGTGCTTAACATAGATGGAAATCTACTGGATGCAGCATCATACGCCGCGGTCGCGGCGCTAGCCTCCTCAAGGGTGCCGGAGTACACCCTGGGGGATAACGGTTCTCCGGTCCAGACCGGGAACAGGATACCGCTCCCGGTGACCACAATACCTGTCTCGATAACTGCGGCCAAGATCGGAGAATACGTGCTCTACGATCCGACCGAGGAGGAGGAGGCGGTCATGGATACTCGCCTGACTATGGCGTTCACCGAGGATGGGATATGCGCCCTACAGAAGGGCGGATCCGGTGGCTGGGCGCCGGCCGAGGTCATAGAACTGGTCGAGGGATCCTTCGAGAAGGCTAAGGAAATAAGGGAGCAGATAAGGAGGGGGTTGGGCGTTGGTCAAGCAGAAACCGCTCAAGGGACTGGGTCCTAAATACGGCGCGACGCTGAGGAAGCGCTACAGCGCCATCCAGAGGATACTGAAGGCCAAGAGGGCATGTCCCAGGTGCGGCTCACATACCTTCCGGAGAGTCGCCATTGGAATCTGGGAATGCGAGAGGTGTGGTTATAAGGTAGCCGGCGGCGCATATTCGCCCGAGTGAGTCCCTCGAACTCGAATAGCAATTCGTCTTCAAGCGCAAAGGGCTCCATTTCGGGTGCGGGATCGGGCGATTCGCATCCAGGATCGCGCGGTCCCGATTCGGGGTGCACGAATCCATCGGTGGAGCTCTCCTTGGAGATCCGTGCATCGGATCCCAAGCTCACGGCGGCCATCGCCGAGGCGCTTGCTGCGGACGCCGCGGATCCTAGATTTCCCTTCGAGCTCGAGGTGCACGAGGGATCGCTTAGGATGAGGCCAGCTCACCCATTGGACGCAGGGGACGCCGACGCGTTCATCAACAGCGCCTTAAGCCTTTTAAAGGCCGCGTACTTCACTCTGGTCTCGGTGAAATCCGGATCTTGAGCGAGATTTCCCCATGGCTACAGGAACAGCTCTCAAAGTACGAGCAGTTGCAGGCCACCCTTCAGTCAGTTCTCATGCAGAAGCAGCAGGTTGACGTTGAGCTAACCGAGATAAAGAGCGCCCTCGAGGAACTGGAGAAGGCGCCGGCCGACGCCGAGGTCTTCAAGCAGGCCGGGCTCATACTGGTGAAAGCCGACAAGGAGAAGCTGAAGGCGGAACTCCTGGAGAGGAAGGAGCTGGCCGAGACTAGGCATAATATATTGGAGAAGCAGGAGGAGAGGCTCAGGGAGAACCTCCAGGACCTGCAGAACAAGATCCGGGAGGCGCTCACGGCCGCGAAGAAGCCCAGCTAGGGCGGCATACGATGGTTCTTCTGGAGTTCCTGAAGGATCACGGCAAAATAGCTATCTTCACGCACTCCCTCGCGGATCTCGACGCAGCCGCGAGCGCGGCCGCCCTCTCCATCACGGCGGCGAGGCTTGGGAGCTCGGCGTTCGTCGTCACGCCCGGAGGAGCCACGAGGGCCGCGAGGGAGCTGTTAAGTCACCTGTCCGTGAAGCCACTGGAGGACTTCGGATCGCTGCCGAAGGTTGATGCCGCGGTGCTCGTGGACGCGAATTCCCCGGCGCGCGCCGGCGACCTGGAGGAGTACCTGAGATCGCACGGGATACCGCTCCTGATAGTGGACCATCACCCGGCCGCGGACGTGCAGGGCGCGCTGAGGCTCGTGGACGAGGGCGCATCTTCCACGTCCGAGATAATAGCGAGGGAACTGATCCGTGAATCCACGCTCGATCCGCTCGCGGCGTGCGCGCTGAGCATCGGGATTCTGGCCGACACGAGGGGTCTAGGCGCCGCTACCTGTGGTACGCTTGAGCTGTACTCAAGGCTCTGCGAGACATGCGGCGAGGACAGGCTGGACAAGCTCAGGGTCGCTACCCGCACTCCGGTGGATTCCTCCGAAGTACTGGCCAGGTTCAGAGGATTGCAGCGCACGAGGTTGGTGATCATCGGCGGCTGGTTGGTGGCAATATCGACCTCAGGAAGCCACCAGTCCTCAGTGGCACAGGCGCTGGTGCAGGTGGGCGCGGACCTAGGACTGGCCATCGGCAGAGGGGAGGGTGAGAAGGGGCTCGGGGCAGAGGGCAGCATGAAGGCTCGGAGCACATTCGTCGAGGCTACGGGCATACATCTAGGGAAGCTCGCCGAGGAGCTCGCCGAGGAGCTCGGCGGCACTGGAGGGGGTCATCCCACGGTAGCTTCCTTCCGCGTTGGGAAGGGATCGGGTACTGCGACTGACGCGTTGCTCAGGCTCCTGAGCAAATCATTAAATTCGAACATAAGGGATGTAGTCTGACGAATTGGGCGAGGGCTGCTCCGGATCCAACGTCGCGGTGGAGTTCCGGAATTTCTCCTTCACGTATCGTGATGGCAGTTCTCCGGCACTTCGTGACCTGAACCTCTGCCTATCGGCCGGTGGATTTCATCTGGTAGTCGGGGCCAGCGGAAGCGGAAAAACGAGCCTGATCCGCAGCATAATAGGGTTGATACCACACTTCTATCGCGGCGCCATGACCGGCGAGGTGTACGTCGAGGGAATTCCCGTCTCCAAGAGCTCCATACGGGAGATAGCATCTCATGTGGGCTACGTTTTTCAGGACCCGGAGAACCAGCTCCTCGCATCCACGGCTGGCAGGGATGTAGCCACATCGCTTGAATCCCGCGGCGTTCCGCCGGATAGAGCGGAGGAGATGGCGAGGAGCATCCTCAGGGATCTCGACGCGGAGAATCTATTCGAAATACCGGTGCACGAGCTCTCCGATGGTCAGAGGCAGCGCATCGCCATAGCCGGGGAGATAGCCAGGAATCCCGAGATACTTCTACTGGACGAACCATCCTCAATGCTGGACCCGGCGGCGGCTGAAGGGCTAATGGCGCTCCTTGATGGGCTAAGGAGAAGGAACGGGCTCACGCTCGTGCTGGTAGAGCACCGGCTGGGTCCAGCCCTGCCGCTGGCTGACAACATAGTGGTCCTGGGGAACGGCTCGATACTCATATCAGGTCCTCCGAGGGATCTCATGGGAGACTGGTCCTCCGTCGTCAAGCTGAAGTCGGCGGGCGTCGACGTCCCACCCGTAATACAGGTGTATCACCGGCTGAAGTTCAGCGGCGTGGACATAGGAGGGGTTCCTCTCTCAGCCAAAGAACTGGTTCAGGGGATCCGTCAACTTTAGGTCGCAGTTCCGCTGGTGGATCCTATACCTTCTCAATCCTTAAGATCGAGATCACGTCACATAATCCGCGACGCGCGATGCCGGATGATGTAGGCGGCCGTAATCTCGACGCCCGCGAGCTGGCGGCGGCGCTCGCAACGGAGCTCAGGAAGTACCTAGCACGTCGTGCCGCAGATGCTGAGCATACTGCAGGCGTCATGCTGGCGGGCCTCGCGCTCTCAGGCGAAATAGGCCTGGACTATGCTACCGTGGGCGAACTTCTCGACTACCTGTCGGAGAGAAACGAGGCGGCCTACGCCGGCATAATGACAGCGCTCGGCCGCGCTGGCCTCGGTGGATCTCTATCGGAATGGTTTCGCGCCAGGCTACTCGAGATAAACCTAGATCCCGATGACGACCTGGCGCGCGACGCTTATCTACGCTTCGCTGAGGCATTGAATGAGGATGAATTGAGTGGACGCGAGGTCGTACGGAGGTTCCGCGAGACCGCGCTCAGCGACCTGATAGAGGAATACTCCGGCGAGGCTAGGAAGTTGATGCGCCAGTCGGGATCCCATACGGAAGCTTGAAGCGTTACAGCCCTTTGGGTAAATATTTATGTCTTATTAACACGGTTCCCAGCTGGCACGACGCGCGTCGCGGCCAGGGTAATTGGCGCAAGTCATGAGTCAAAGAACCACGAGGTATCTTTCATCGTTGATGATCGAATATCGCCGTGAAATGGCATCTGAATAGTTATTTCAATTATATTAATACAGGCACATTAGATGCTGGGCGCAAGTATAATAGTCGTCGCGAGTAATACTGCTAGGAATATTGCTATTATGCACTGCCAGCGCCGGCCACCGGGCTGCCTACCAGGCCGGTATCCCCTGATCTCCATGGCCTCAGCAACCTCCCTACCCCTGATGAGCGAAATCACTATCGCCGGCGTCACCAATGATGGAAGCCCCCTGATCCAATCGACTAGTCCACCCGCCCCCATACCCCTGGATGATTGTGCATCGATTACCATGGAAAGATCCCGTGCCATCGTGGGGACAAACCTGAGGGATACCACGGTCCATATCAGCGCTTCCTCCGGCACGCCGAGCCAGAAGAGAACGTCTCCGACCTCATCGGTTGGCGTCACGAGATAGAAGATCGACGCGGCAGTGATCACGTCTAGGAACCTGAGTCCAGTGGCGGCGGCCGTTAGAGCCCGATATCCGGCGGCCACCTCGGATAATGATATGACCATGGCCAAGATGGCGGTGGGGGCCTGGACCCGCATCAGCGACGCCGCGAATCCGCCGGCAATAGCGATCGCGAGCGCCGCGAAGTAGTCAATCGCGAGCGCGGTCAGCCTATAGGAGAGCAGCGGGAATATGAAGAGGACTAATGACAGCGCAAGCTTACACCTCGGATCCATGGTCACAATCCATCCTTGAGATGCTCCCCGCCGTTTCAACACATGGGAGTACAGCCGCGCATCACCTCCCAGTCCGCGTCAACCTGGAGACGATATCTGCCACAGTTTTGGATTCACCTGATATGCGTAGCTTTTCGGCTATCTCCGCCAGTTGTGGGGGCCTGAATCCCATCGCATCCACAGCTGCATGATTCAAGAGTACCTCGCGTGCCGATCCATCCGCTACGATGGATCCATTTGACATTGCTATCACGCGCGGCTCTAAGAGCCACAGAAATTCCACGTCATGGCTCGCAATTATCGTGGTTACTCCCCTAGAGGACCATAATTTGATCAATCCTAGGAGCCTCATCCTGTTCGTCAGATCCTGGCCAACAGTCGGCTCATCCAACCCCACTATCTCAGGATACCAGCTTGTGGCCGCCGCGATGCTAAGTCTTTTCTGCTGGCCGCCGCTCATGCTCAATGGTGGTACGCGCTCGAATCCCCCCAGACCAAGTCTGGCTAGAGCGCGCCTAGCTGCCTCCAGTGGGTCTTTGAGCCTGAAGTTGCGAGGCCCAAAGGCCGCTTCCTCAAGCGCGGTCTGGGCAAAGAGCTGCGTGCGCGGACTCTGGAAGACGAGCCCTACATGCCTGGAGAGCCTGCCAACGCTCGTCTCCCTGGTGTCGACGCCCAATATGCTGACCGTGCCACGCGTCGGCTTAAGTAGTCCGTTGAGATGTCTCAGCGCAGTGGTCTTCCCGGATCCATTGCGTCCGACCAGCGCCACTATTTCACCGGCCGCCACACGGAACGATACATCCCTCAGTGCGTATTTTTCTCCCGAATATGAATACCATACGTGATCAAACTCGACGGCCGCGGCTGATCCCATGGGCTTGGCCAAGTCGCACCGCCTCGTTTATAGTTCTTTGGCTGACATTTGGCGTATAAATAAAACATTTTGCTGTGTTTCACAATCTATATTTAGCTATCTAATTACTGAATGGCATGGCTACATCTGTCCGCCCGATCTAGGCCTCGGCATGGGCCCCCTACCCCTACATCAGTGCCCCTGTCCTGGTCATGGCGTAGGACCTGATGAGGTCGCACGCCGGGAAGCGCTGCATAACCTCCGCCAGGAGCCCCGCGACACTCCTCGCCCTCAGCCTCTCCCCGAACTTGCGCTTCACGGCGGAGAAGAAGGCCTCGACTATCCACCTCATCCCGCAGGAGGTCAGCTCGGCCCACTCCCTGTAGCCCAGGGCGAGGCGGAGCCTCACCTCCTCCCCCCTCCTGCCCGGCGAGTCCGGCCTCGCGTTCCCCCTGATCCTGATCGCGGCCTCCGCTCCGGCGTCGGCCAGGGCCTCGAACACCACGTCCGAGTCGTATGCGCCGTCCCCGTAGAGCTTGACCACCTTCTTCCCCTTCGCATGCAGCCTCCTGACCTCCGATGCTGCCACCTCTGGCTCCGAGGGTCCCTCCCCCTGCACGCTCGCCTCGACGGACAGCAGCCTCCTCGTCCTCACGTCCACCATTATGACCACCTTCACGAACTTCCTCCTCGTACCGCCGTACATCTGGTACC
>JAGDXL010000016.1 GCA_023256385.1 Nitrososphaerales archaeon | reverse complement strand
CCGGCTCCGGGATCCCCCTGGGGGGCGCAACCGGCTCGTTGAACACCAAGTAGTCGTGCCAGTAGCTGTGGCCCACGTCCTCCTTCTCGAGGAAGGTGGGGGCCGGGAGGACTATGTCCGCGGCCCTCGCCGTCTCGGAGAGGAACGGATCGTGGACTATGAGGGACGCGCGGCCCTCCTCGACCGCCTCCAGGAGGGAGGGGCCGCCGGGCATCGTCACCACCGGGTTCATGTTCCACACGTAGACGAGCCTGATCCTCCCGGACTCCAGCTCCTCCCTCAGGTGGGCCATCCCGACGACGCGGGACCCCCTGCCCAGGTGATATCCCCTCAGGTAGTCGAAGTCTATCCCCAGGCCCATGGAGTTCGAATAGTAGAAGCCCCTCCTTAGCCCCACGAGCGCGGGTATCAGCGATATCAGCGATACGGCGTCGCCGCCGTTCGGGGAGCGCCCGAGGGCGAATCCTATCAGCGTGAGGGGCCTCTCCTGCGCATAAAACCTGGCCAGCCACCTGACATCATCCTCACCCACGCCGGCCGCGGCAGAGAGCTCGTCTATCCCGTAGCCCATGACGAAGTCCTCCAGCTCCCGCGCGTGAGACAGAGTGCCGGTGGCCAGTCCCTCCTCGAAGAGCGCGCGGATGATGCCCATAGCCAAGAATACATCGGAGCCGGGCCTGACGACTATCGCCCTCCGGGATCTCCTGGACGTGTCGCTGATCCTGACGTCTATCGATACCTTCTCTGCCCCGGATATGGACCTCCAGATGTGGGGCGCCGAAACGCTCGCCGGGAAGGCCCAGAGCACGACCGCCCCGTAGCCCGGGAACTCCTCCGGGAGGGCGCCGGCGCTCGTCCCGTAGTGCGCCCCTATTGCGGCATGCCCCTCCGCCGAGCATATGGAGTAGTCGGTCCTCGAGGCCCCGATGGCGGTGAAGAGCCGCGCCGGGTAGTACCAGGTGAGCAGCCCCTGGTTCCCGTCGTAGTTGACGTGGAGGATCCCGCCGGGGTCCCTGTCCATCTCGGCGCGGATCGCGCGGGCGGCGCGGCGGATCGCGTAGGGGACGTCGACCTCCCTCCCGTCCACGAGCGCTGACTCGACGCGGTTCACGCTGTTCCTGGAGAGGTCGGACCTACCCCTCGAGCAGGTGAAGCCGAAGGTGGGGGCTGGCCGCGTCGGGGCGTAGCCGCGGTCGAAGATGCACCCGTCGTAGCAGTCCCTGGTGCAGATGATCATCCCAGGATCTCCTCGACCTCGCGGGGGTCCGGGATCGAGTCCAGTCCCCTCCCCCTGAGCTTCAGCCCAGCGGCAGCGTTCGCGAAGTCCAGCGCCTCACTGAGCTCGGATCCCGAGAGCAGCCTCGCGAGGAGAACTCCGTCGAAGACCTCGCCGGCCCCGACAGCGGATACGACGTTCCCGACGCGGATCGCGGGGGACTCGACGCGCAGCTGTCCGCTGTGGGCCCTGGCCCCGCGGGGACCCATCTTGACGACCAGGAGGGCATCGGGTGCTACGTCGGAGGCGGAGTGCTGGAGCTCCTCCTCGTTCAGCAGGACGATCCCGGCGGATCTGATGAGCGAGCCGGAGGAGCCGGAGAGGGGTCCCGGGTCCACCGCGACGATCGCGCCGACGTCCCGCGCGAGCCCGGGGATGGACTCCACCGCCTCGCGCCTAGGGGATCCGAGGAGCGAGTAACCGCTCAGGTAGACCATGCGGGGGCCGTCGTCCACCGCGCGCTCCAGGTCCCCGCGGGAGAGCTGGGAGCCCGAGCCCCAGGAGCCTATGAAGGAGCTGCGGCCCCTTCCGTCCTCCAGGACGGCGACGAGCCCCGTGGAGCCGGAGCGCCTGACGCGGCGCATGGACACGCCCCTCGACTCCATGTCGGATATCAACTGGGATCCCAGTGGATCATCGCCGACCACGTCGACGACCTCGACCCTGGCGCCGAACTTTGAGGCGGCGGCCGCAAGGTAGCAGGAGCCGCCAGGTGACGCGATAGCCTCAGGGGATGCCTCCACGGCCCCGGCGGGCACGGGGAAGGCGCCGACCCTGAGGTAGATGTCCATCACGCAGTCCGAGACGACCAGGAGGTCCGGGCTGGCCATGGGCGCGGTCGGAGGGCTGGACAATTATATCCTTCGGCAGAATTGCGAGCGCGAACTGCGCCGGCGAGGATCATCAGGCGCCGCTCGGGCTCGGGCGCGAGTACTTGCGCGCGTAGTCACCTATGACCGGGATGCTGACGTCGGTCCCCCTGTAGGCCTCGTAGCCTATGTACATCCCGTAGAGCCAGAGGAGGAAGACGAGCACGGATCCCAGGTAGTGTATCGGCGAGAATGCGATGCCAACTATCATCGCTATGACGCCCAGGAATATGGCCTGCAGGGCGTGGAACTTGATCCTCTCGCTCCTCTGCCCCTCCGTCACGTAGACTATTATCCCGGTTATCCAGGCCAGCAGGTAGGTGAACAGGTATATGATGTTCCCTGTATCGGCGTTGCTGCTCATCGATATTAGCAATTTTGTGTTATTTATAAATCTTTCTTAACGCGTCCGCCGGTCCCAGATGAGCACGCTCGATCCCCTGCCGGTCTCCACGCCCCACCTGTACCAGATGATCGAGGCCACCAGGCCGACCGACGCGGCGCCCAGCGAGAGCGCCAGGTAGTCGTCGAGGGACAGGTAGGAGGACAGGTACACTATCGGGAGCACCGCCATGAGGGAGGAGGCCCTGACGAGGGCCGTCAGCGTCCCGCGGGAGGAGACGGGCCACGCCTCGGACTTCAGGACGTCCTCGAGGAGCCAGAAGACGTTGAGGGACGCGTTGAGCGCGGCGAACGTGGGCCAGAAGAGGGAGGCGGAGGAGGACCCGAGGGATACCAGGAGGGCCAGCAGGACGAACGAGGCGGAGGAGCTGACCACCAGGGGAAGCCTGCGCCCTGCCCGGTCGAAGAGGAACCCTAGGAGGCCCGACGCGAACGCGGCGGCGGATGCCACGAGTATCAGCAGATCCGTCGCGGTGGGCATGAAGTAGGGCCCGAGGGCGAGCGAGACCATCGTGAAGGTGGCCGTGTAGGACCATCCCATGGCGCTGAAGGCGACGAACCTGAGGGCGCTCGAGGGCGCGCCGGTGGAGGGCGGCGGGGAGACGGGGGACGCGGGCTCGGAGCCGTAGCGCCGGAGCTCGAGCGCCGCCCTCCCGGGGCCGCTCCTCCTCTCGAGCCACATGACGGACTCGGGGACGCGGAGCCTGAGGGCGAGGAGTATCACCGCGGCGGCGCCGGCAGTTGCGGCGACCGCGACGCGGCTGGCGGACCATGAGAGGAGCGCCACCACGATGCCACCCGCGTTGGCGAAGTTGAGCCCCAGCGCCAGCGCCTTCGCCCTGTGGGTCCTGGGGAAGAGCTCGTGGGACGCGGTGAGTATGGAGTTGTACTCACCCCCGGCGGCGAAGAGCAGGAGGGAGAGGGAGGAGAGGAGGACCGCGAAGGACGAAGCGATAGAGAGGAGGACCGCGCCGGAGATGTAGAGCGCGTAGTTGACGTAGAGGGACGTCCTCCTGCCCAGGCGATCCGCTATGACGCCCGAGAGGACTCCGCCCGAGAGGATCCAGAGGGGGGACCATATGGCGAGGAGGGGAAGGAAGGCACGGGGGACGGGCGCCCACGACACTGCTACGTAGGACAGCGCGTAGACGTAGGCCTCGAGGGCCGCCCCCGCGGCGAACGTGGCGAAGGAGATCGTGTGGACGCGGGACCAGGGGAGGACCTCCGCGACAAGGGAGGGAGAGCGGGGGGCGGAGGACTCCATGGATGGCTCATCCATCCATAGTCTTTATTAGCCTTTTGAGTCCGATGGCGCGTCTCAGGCGGAGAGGAAATCGAGTGGATGGGATCCGGGGATGGATCCCGAACGCGACGTGGATCCCGGGGGAGCTCACTGCTTCTGCTGCTGTTGTTGCTGCTGGGGCTTGGGGAGCAGGTAGATCTTGTTGCCCAGTATCGAGTTGTTCGGTATCAGGACCTTCGTGCCGTCGTCCTTGACTATCTCGGTGAAGAGCAGCGCCGTGTCGTCCACCACGCCGGCGTCGCCGAGGATGTTCACGCTGTCGTTGATCCGGAAGGGCCTGGCGAGCAGGAGGAAGAGGCCGGCCACCGCCTGCCCGAGGACCTGCTGGACCGCGAAGCCTATCACGATGCCGAAGAAGCCGCCGGTAGCGACGCCGGCAGCGCCCCCTCCGATTGCGCCCGCTATGCTTGCCACCAGGGCGCCGATTCCTATGAGCAGGAAAATGTTCCTGACGGCTCTGGCGGTCGCATGATCGTACTTGAACCGCATGGACCAGTAGATGACTTCGACGAACGCGTAGACAATCAGGTAGCCGAAGGCGAGGGCCAGGAGGACGTCGATGTAGATCTTGTACCCCGAGAGGCTCACATGGAACGCGGGGAGAACGGAGGCCACGAGGTACTGGACCAGCGCCGCCACGACCACGTAAGCTACTATGTAGATCACCAGTTTAACAATGGAATTTAGATGGTGCCTGGATATGTTCTTACCTGCAGTGCTGGAGGTGGATGATGACGACATCGCGCAATATTCTACAGGAGTTCTTAATAAAATTTATGTTACTTGATCAATATAACTATTTCACAATAATTGCCGGGCAATCCGGGGAATATTATCTAGTAATGCAAAGGACTGCTGGATCATCACCGTCCCATCGACTGCGCGCGAGCTTTCCCGGAGTCCCCGTCTGATGTGAATTATTGCAGGACTTCGCGCGATGATAAAAATTGACGCACGCGACCGAGGTCGGTATTGGACGGATAAGGAGTTCGGGTGAAGGTTAAGGGGCGGACCGCCCCCACCGGCCCCATGTTCATAGACCCAATAAGAGAACTAGCGGAGGCGATCCGCGCCATGGGTGTGTTCAGGCGGAATAAAATCCCTATCGAGGAAAAGGCGCGCGCAGTCCTGCTCTACATGGCTGGACTCTCATCATGGGAGATAGCCGAGGAGCTGGGAGTGTCGCACGCATCGGTGCTGGACTGGGCCAGGGCGGTCGCGTCCGTGCCCGGATCCGTCCATCCCAGGGAGAGGAGATTGGTGGCGGTCGACGAGACTGAGCTGAAGGTTAACGGCAGGATAGTGTACGTCTGGGCCGCCATGGATGTCGACACCAGGGAGCTCCTGGCGCTCGAGGCCACTTGGTCCAGGAGCTCCCTACATGCCCTCCTATTCCTGAGGAAGGTGCTCGGGAGGTGCACCAACAAACCGCTGTTCGTCGTCGACAGGGGCCCGTGGTACGGGTGGGCCTTCAGGTCCCTCGGGCTGAGCTACTACCACGAGACCTTCGGGATCAGGAGCAGGATAGAGAGGTTCTTCAGGACGCTGAAGAGGAGGACCAAGGTCTTCTCTAACAACGTGAACGCGAGGAGGCTGGGCGTGCGCGCGCTGAACACCATATTATCGATCTTCCAGCTCTACTACAACTGGCTAAGGCACCACAAGGGGATAGGGGGCATACCGGCCATCGCCGCCATGAGTAGGTGATCTTATCCGTCCAATACCCCTCAAAGGTTAGAACAAGGGATTATAACCGGGGATCGATCGAGCATCGGCGTGGAGCTGAAGCCGTTCACCTTCGGCTTTTATTCGGGCAGTAGCCCCGCCAGGGGACTGATAGCCTCCGCGTTGCTGGATAAGTCCCTCAAGGACAGATACGGCGGAAGAGTTCCTGTGAGGGGCGTCGCGATTGTGGATCGCGCAGATGCGGACATGGATAAATTGGTCGGCCGCACGCTCGAGGCTCTCTCAAATGCAGGAGTCGACGTCCCACCTGCCAGGGTGATTAATGCAGGTCCCGGGCTCGACGTTGACGCCTATGTGCTGTTCACTAGATATGAGGACGTAAAATCAGCTGGAGGACGTCCCGTATATTTTCTGGAGGATCTTGCTGGACTTCCTGGGCACGAGGTGGACGACACGTTCGGCGATTTCTCCCAGCTGGTGCCCGTCCTGAGCGACATGATAGCACGGGCGCTACCGTCCATGTTGCTAATGTCCAGGTACAAACATATGGGTGACATCACGGTGACGCTGGCCGATCTGGTGGAGCGCTACAGGTCTGCCCATAGCAAAATGTCGAATCAGTCAGAGGACTTCTCGGCCGCCGCGGCCTCCGTCGAGGTGCTGGAGAACCTGATATTCGGCCTCGCGGCCCCGGATGGCCCCATAAGGAAGTACGCGGAGGCGTACGGAAACGTGTGCATGTGCGGCGGAACCATGCAGCTGGTCAGTGAGAGATACCGCGACGGAATCTACGAACTCACATTCACGTGCAATCGCTGCGGCAGGAAGGTGACTAGATATCACTGACTTCACAGGTTCGTAACGGAAAAATTCCGGCGTGCTCCCCTGCGCGCGTGCTAGTGATCGCGGTGGTTGGAAGGAAGAAGAGCGGTAAGACCACGATCGTGGAGGGAGTCACGGGTGCGCTGACCAAGCTGGGTTGCAGGGTCGCTGTGCTGAAGCACATACATCACGATGATTTTGACGTGGACGTGCCCGGCAAGGACACGTGGAGGGCGTCCAGGGCCGGCGCCGTGGCAGTGGTGGGAACCTCGCGCGCAAAGACCTTCTTGGAGCTCCACGAACCCCTGGATCTGCGTTCGCTCCTCGGAATGATCGATGAGATTGTCTCTCCTGATGTCGTGTTGTTGGAGGGATTCAGCGGGGAGATAGGCGCCATAGAGGGCGCCTATGTGATATCGCTGGGCGGGAGGGACTTCGGGGGCAATCTGCTCTGTGAGTGCGGCGGCCCCGGTGACTTGGAACGCGCGATAGAATCCGTGGAGGAAATCCTTCGGAGGACCGATGCCTCGCGCAGCTGTCGGCAGCTCCGAGGGGAACTTCATTGAAGTCTGACGATAGTTTAATTTTCAAGCCCGTCACTGATGAATGCACGGCATGCTTCGACCCTGCAGGAGACGGAGTCCTAGGCGAGCTTCATCAAGAGTACCGTGTAACCCGATGCATCTGTACGTTTTACTAATAACCTTCAATTTGACGGTTCCATGAGTTAGATTTATAACATGAGTCATAATAGCGAAAGAGGGTTCACGGTGGGATTAGTACCCTGGTATATGCGCGCGGTACAATTGATGCCGCCAGACGTCGCGCATGCGCTCGCCCGTTACGCCCTGTCCCTGCCGTCCACTGGTCCCTTGGCCGACGAGCGGTTGGGGACAGTGCTCGGCAACGTCAGGCTACCAAACCCTATAGGATTGGCCGCCGGCTACGATAAGGACGGGCTTCTCTACGACCAATTTTCGCGCTGGGGGATGGGATTTTACGTCGTGGGATCGATAACAGCGCGCAGGAGGCGGCCGCTTCCAAGGCCGAGGCTCTACAGACCTAGGGATGGCCTGTGGATGCTTAACGCCTTCGGGCTGCCGTCCGAGGGCGTGATACCGGTGTCCCGCAGAATAAACGGCGTGCGCGTGAGGGTACCTATAATCTCCAACGTAGCCGGATTCTCGCTGTCGGAGTTCTCCGTGCTCATAAAGGCTATGGACTCGTTGCCGCAGGTCTCGGCGATAGAGCTCAATATAAGCTGTCCACTTTTCGACGATCCGGCCGGAATGGACGAGCTAGCGATGCTCTCCTCTAGATTGACGCGGAAACCCTCAATGATAAAACTGAGTCCCAGGCATTCCGGAATACTGGAGGATGCGGCGCACATAGCGGATGAGAACGGGCTCGGTATATCGGTCTACAACACGATACCGGTCACCACGGATCTCTTGGGCGCCGGGAGGGGTGGGATGAGCGGTCTCCCGCTGTACAGGAGGACGCTGTCAGCCCTCGCGAGGATCAGGGAAGTCTCGGACAGGATTCCACTGATGGCGATAGGTGGCATAATGACAGGCGTGCAGGTCTTGGAGGCGCTCGAGGCCGGGGCCGACGCAGTGCAGGCGCTGACCGCAGTGGCCTTCAGGGGACCCGTCGCGTTTCGCCGCATGTCGGAGGAGCTGCTGGAGGCGATGGAGGCCAAGGGCTACAGGAGCGTCTCCGAGGCCAAGGGCTACAGGAGCCGCGCCCTCGTCAGTGCAGACTGAGGTCCACGTAGCTCCATCCGGATCCGAGCAATGACCTGAGGTCAACGCCGGGGCGCATGCGCAGCAGGTGCGATGGACCACCGGTATCCGTGTTGCCGAATCTCTCGGCGCCTTCCGGGAGGACGCTGGCCAGCTTCTCCGCCAGCCCCCTCTCCGCCTTCACGCCGCTGACGCCCTCGAGCACGTACACACCCTCGAGCATCCCAGCGCCC
Source organism: Nitrososphaerales archaeon (assembly GCA_023256385.1). Taxonomy (GTDB): domain Archaea; phylum Thermoproteota; class Nitrososphaeria; order Conexivisphaerales; family Conexivisphaeraceae; genus Conexivisphaera. The sequence continues at coordinate 4,967 of JAGDXL010000016.1, read as the reverse complement.
AGCACCTGGTCGATGTGCCATCTGCGCACCTTTCCGGTGTATCTCAGATGTCTGCACACACGCCCCCTCAATCCACCAGGCCCGCCCGCGCTCCCGATGTATAGATAGACTCCGGGCCCCAGCGCGACGCGCTCGGTCCTCAGCTCCGCTTCCAAGCGTATTACGAGCACATACAGGCCTCCGGAGGGGCTCAGCGAGCTGCAGCTCAACGGCGGATCCTGCAGCCTAACGGTAATAAGGTAGATGGCCATCGGCGGCGCGTGCTGAACTGGCTGCGCGGCCGGATATCCGGGCTCCAGGGATCCCTGGGCCGGGCTGCATCCTCCCTGATGCCCAATCCATCCGCGTGGACTGTCGTTGGCTTCCTCCTCTCCACGTTCGCCGGCGTCGCGTACTGGGCGGGTCCTCCTTGGACCGGGGGCATTCTGCTGCTAGCCTCGGGCTTCATCGATATAGTCGACGGCGCGGTGGCGAGGGCCACGGGTAGGGTCAGCAGCGCCGGCGCATTCTTGGATTCCACGTTGGACAGGTTCGCTGAGGTGGCCGCCTACACGGGGATCGCCGCCAGTTTCCGCGTGCCATCAGTAATAGTCCTCCTTGCGCTCTCGCTCTCGCTCACAGTGAGTTATCTAAGGGCGAGGTTCGAGTCTCTGTCCAATGAGAGACCCAGGGGGCTGGAGCTTGGCGAGAGGGCGGAGCGGCTCCTGGCGCTGGGGATACTGAGCTTGCTCGGATTTCTGGAGGTGGGGGTGCTACTAGTCTTGGCGCTAGCGCTCGAGACGAACATAGAGAGGTTCGTGCTCTACAGGCGCGTCCTGAGCGGCAGGACCGGCTCGATGGTCGGGAACAGTTAGGGCTTCGCGGGATCCGGCAGACGATCAACATGCTACGGGTCCGTCACACCCTTTCCTTTTCTAGGACTTCTACCCTGATCTTACCCTTCAATAGATCTCTGAATTTCTCCGCGTTCTTTCTATCGCCTACTATTGCACCCCAGTGCATCGGGATCGCTATCTCGGGCGAGATATCCATAGCCGCCTCAGCCGCCTCTTCGGGGGTCATGACGTAAGTTCCGCTGACGGGGAGCAGCGCTATCGTCACCTTACCCCTTAGATCCTTCATCTCCGGTATATGATCGGTGTCCCCTGCATGGTACACAGTTGTACTGCCCAGCTTCAGGAGAAAGCCAACACCCTGATAGTTCTTGGGATGGAAGGGCTCACCCGGTGCCCTGAATTTATTGATGTTGTAGGCAGGCACGGCCATCACGTCAATTCCCCTCACGGACGTCGACGATCCGGGTGACAGGAACGTCACCTTGCCCATGGGTACCTTACCTTGGCAGTTGGCTGATGCCACAATATCCGTTCCGGGTCCCGCGACCTTCCTGAGGTCGTCAGGGCTCAGGTGATCGTAGTGCTCATGGCTTATCGTCACGAGGTCGCCCAACTTGTATCTGGGCTGCGGCAGCTTGAACGGATCTGTGTAAATCCTGAGCCCCTTGTACTCTATGAGAAAAGAATCGTGCTCCAGGTACGTTATTCTTATATCTCCATAGTCCAGCGGCATCGAGTGGGATTTGGCACAGGACGGCAATAAGCGTTGCTGCCGCTTCACGAGAGACCATCAACTGCCGGTAACGGTATAATTTAGTCATCACATGACAGAGGCAGCGAGCTCGCCGCGTAGAAGGACGCCAGGACATCGGGCCTTCCTCTGAGTCATGTTCCTAGTGGCTATGCTGGTTGTACGGCCCGTTGAATTAGTGTCAACTGATTTTTAGGTGTGATTGCCAAAAGTATATGACTAAATTACCCCGTTACCAGTAATTTTGCGAGCCATGGACGGGGCCCTGTAGCAGAGGATCCAATAGGGGATCCCTAGGGTCCTCGAGCGGCATGATCCATATGGAGGACGAACCGCGCAGAAGTAAATTCACAGCGAGCGCGATGCTACATCAGTCGCAGTCGGCGAATTAGTGGCCGATCTAGCTTCCTGAAGCACGGAAATCAGGCAAGCAGTTCTATCAATTCCCGCACATCGCTCATGGAGTCCATTCCCATTACTAGGTGTGCGACCTCTTTCGCGGCCTCTACGGTCAGTGGCTTAGAGGAGTAGCCAACAATGCGGATGAATTTATCGACTATGTCGTTGCTGCTAACCGGATTATCGGGATGTCCTCTCGGGGGCCCGCACTCCACGTCTAGATGATTGCCGCCTTTGAGCGTTATCGAAAGGCGTGAGCGGAACTCCGTATCTATCGATGGATCCTCCACAACGTGTACACGGCGCAGGAACTTGAGCACACCACCATGCAGCACTGATTTATTATCGTAGTGCTCGAGCGATGGACGCCCTCTCACAATCACGTTCGCTATCGCATATTGGAGATTGAACTGCGCGCTTGCCTGAGGGACGTCCCCCTGCTCGAATGGGCGGCCAGCCACGCCGTACGCATAAGGTCCAATGAACGCCGTTATCTCCTCGACGTCCTCGGGGGAGATCTCAGAGTTCTCTACCTTGCGTAACAGGCAATCCACGGGTGAGAGAATTACGCCGCCCATTGGCCACATCTTGAACATGATGTACCGAGGACCTAGGAACTCCCTGCCCAATCCCTCCAGCAGACCACGCTCGTCAATTGCGCCGCCCGAGAAAAGCCGATAGTACCCAAAGCGGCCGCTGAAGACGTTCGTAGGTCCGGTCACTCCTCTGGATGCCAGCTCCGCTGATAGCACCCCGTGATAAGACGTAAAGCCCTGGTTGAAGCGCGCTGTCAGGGCACCGTCGGCGTTGCTTTGGAAACTGCCTCCCGATCTCACGAATGCTATGCCGAGGGCATTGCGGATAGCCTCGGAGCTCAATCCCATGAGCCTTCCAGCCGTGGCAGCTACAGCGAAGACGCCGCTCACACCGGTAGGCTCGTATCCATTATAGGTGACTCCGCCGTTAGTTGTGCGGTTGATCCTGAGCGCTAGGTCGTCTCCTATAGTTATCGAAGCTAGCACCTCCATTCCTGAGGCACCTATCTTCTCTCCCACGGCCAAGGCTGTGATAACAGTGGACGCGCTCAGATGCAAGCCTGGCTTAGCGGCCGTATCGTAATCTAACGCCCTGGCCATCACACTATTGGCGAATGCTGCATTAGGCACTGGAACCCTCTCTTCATATCTAAGTACCGAAGACTCCTGTGTACCACCCCACGTCCTAACCATATCAACTGCGATAGGGCATCCCGGGGCATCCCGTCCGGCTATGAGCACTCCCAGAGTATCTAGGACTGTCAACTTGGTGAACTCCAACACATTAGTAGGGATACTGCGCGGCGACGTATTGCTCACTGCATGTGCCAGCTCAAATACGGGGTCCAACGGTGATCATCATGGCCTCATACTCATTAATATACCTAAGGAGCGCGTAAATGCTTCCTTGACGTAATTAATCGGAACACGTCCAAACGAAGCCACTGACCATCCTGCGAAGATTCCTGTGCGATGTCTAGATAAGTCACGAATGTAATATTGCTATTCAATAATTATATAAATGTAACTAAATTGCTGAACGTAGTACAGCTATCTTTAAATACGACCATTTTCCCTCTTAAATGGAGGTTCGGAGTTAAAAATTGGAGTCTGACAGGTTTCCCCTCTGCGTCTCCCCTGATCACGTCATGGGCCTCCTCGGTTATCTCAGCGGGTTAGGTGGCGTCGCCGACGCAGATGCGTTCAACAAGGCGTCCGGCGTGGATCTGGATCTGCTACCACACGCCCTAATCGCCGCAGAGATGCTGGGGCTCGTGACCTCCGACTCGGGCTACATAATGCTGACCAAGCTCGGCAAGAGGCTCGGCGATGAGAGCGCGAGACATGCACGGAGGGCACTAGGGGAGATGCTGGCAGGGATCGAGCCCTTCAGGAGCTTAGTGCGCCTGTTGAAGGAGAGGCGGGTTCTGAGGCGCGATGACGTGATAGGGATACTCAGAGACAACCGCTACGGCGAAGGTGAGGAGGAGGTGGCCAGGGGATTTCGCTGTCTACTGGCGTGGCTGCTGTACGCCCATCTGGCAGAGTACGATCCCGACGAGGATGTGATCAGACTGCCGCGCGAGCGTCGCACGAAGTGATTTTCCTCACACGCTGCGCGTCAGTATCCTTACCTTGTCCGAATATCCCACGACTACTGCGTCCGCCATACCGAGGAAGAAGCCGGTTTCCACGACACCCCTGATGGACCGCAGCTGGTGATCCAAATTCGCTGGATCGGCGTCCCGCGGGACCTCGACGTCCAGGATATATCCCCGCGTATCCGACATGAGCGGGCCGCGCTTTCCTGCACATGTACGCTCCTCAAAATGAAGCCCCAGATTCCTCAACCCTTCCTCCACGAATCCAAGTGCCTCCGGCAGGACCTCTATGGGGACTGGACCTCTCTCGCCCAGTCTGGAGACAATCTTGGAGTCATCGACGATGAATATCCTGGATCTAGCGTAGTGTGCGAGTAATTTCTCCATGGTGAGAGCGCCTCCTCTGCCCTTGATCATGTTCAGGTCGGCGTCCACCTCGTCCGCGCCGTCCACGTAGATGTCCATGTGACTGACCGATGAGGGATGCGCGACCCGGAACCCCCTACTGGACAGCGCCCTGACGGTCTCCATGGAGGACGGCACGTAGAGCCTCGCGTCCGGCTTCATGAGATCTACGAACTCCATGATCGTGGATCCGGTTCCGATTCCAACCACTTCAGCGCCCTCCAAGAAGCTCAGGGCGCCTTCAGCTGCCCTCCTCTTGGCGTTTGATTCCACGAATCGGAGAGTTTCCGAGCTCGATTATAACCCCTTTCCCAACTTTTGACTAAGTTGGACATGTGCCGAGGCTTTGGGCGTTACCTCCCTTTGCGGAGGCTATGAGGTTCACGGGCACGACCGTGAGGTCGACTGGCGATTCCGGCCCCTCAAGTGCCGGGCTGGG